>JALSGY010000380.1 GCA_026982515.1 Paracoccaceae bacterium | reverse complement strand
CCGGCTCAGTTTCAAGGAAATGTGCGCCCTGTTCGAGGTGACGCCACGCACCCTGCGCTATTACGAGTATATCGAGCTGCTCTCGCCCGAGCGCGAAGGCCGCGCACGTTTCTATACCCCGCGCGAGGTGGCGCGCATGAAACTGATCCGCCGCGGGCGCCGCTTCGGGTTTTCGCTCGAGGAAATCCGCCAGTGGCTGGAGATCTACGAGGAAAAGGGCTCGGACGAGCAGCTGCGGGTATGGCTGAAGATGGCCGACCGTCAACTGGGAGAGCTGAAGAGGCAGCGCGAGGAGCTGGACGCCACCATCGAGGATCTGCAGGCCCTGCGCGACGAGGCGGCGCGGCTGGTCAGGTGATTCCCCCGTCCTGCCCGGGCAGGGGCAGGGCTGGGGCGAAAAATCGTTTCGTGCGACGCGGGGTCATTTTTCGCAAGATTGCATTGGTCGAAAAGTGACGCAGCGTTAAACTTACGTAAACGTAAACCCGGCTTGCGATATGCGGGCGCTGCACCGAAATTGGGGGCAGTCGGCCATCGATGGAGGGCATGGATGAGCGATGAACTGATGACCATTCGCCAGATGTGCGATGCCTTCGGCGTGACGCCGCGCACCCTGCGGTTCTACGAATCAAAGGAGCTTCTGTCCCCGATCCGCGACGGGCAGAAGCGGCTGTTCACCCGGCGCGACAGGGCCCGGCTGAAGCTGATCCTGCGCGGCAAGCGTTTCGGTTTCTCGCTGGAAGAGATCCGCCAGCTGCTCGACCTCTACGATATCGGCGACCAGCAGCAGACCCAGCTGTCGCGGACCTACGAGCTGGGCCTCAAGCGGCTTGCCGACATGGAGCGCCAGCGTGACGAACTGAACGAAGCGATTGCCGATCTGAAGGAACAGCTGGAATGGGGCCGCCGGGTCATCGCCTCGTTCAAGCTGTCGAAGGCCGCCGAATAGCACGAAACACCAGCCCGGGAGAACCAGCAATGCCAGAATACAAAGCCCCAGTGAAGGACATGCAGTTCCTTCTGCACGACGTTCTCAAGGTCGGCGAAAGCGACATCCCCGGCTATGACGAACTGGAACCGGATTTCACATCGGCCGTGCTGGAGGAGGCCGGCAAGCTGGCCTCGGAGGTGCTGGCCCCGCTCAATGCGGTGGGCGACCGCGAAGGGTGCGTGCTGGAAAACGGTGCGGTGCGCACGCCGCGGGGCTTCAGGGAGGCCTATGACCGGCTGCGCGAAGGCGGCTGGATGGGGCTCGATTGCGAACCCGAGCACGGCGGCCAGGGCATGCCCTACCTGCTTGCCACCGCGGTGGGAGAGATATTCGTTTCGGCCAACATGTCGTTGAACATGTACCAGGGCCTCACCCATGGTGCCTATTCCACCATCAACGCGCACGGCACCGAGGAGCAGAAGGCCACCTTTCTGCCGAAGATGGTGGAAGGGGTCTGGACCGGCACCATGAACCTCACCGAGCCCCATTGCGGCACCGATCTGGGGCTCATGCGCACCCGGGCCGAGCCGCGCGAAGACGGCAGCTACAGCATCACCGGAACCAAGATCTTCATTTCCGCCGGCGATCACGACCTGTCGGAGAACATCATCCACCTGGTGCTGGCCAAGGCCCCGGGCGGCGGGCCCGGCACCAAGGGAATCTCGCTATTCATCGTGCCCAAGTTCCTGATCAACGAGGATGGCTCGCCTGGAGAGCGCAACGCGGTTTCGGTGGGCAGCATCGAGGAAAAGATGGGCATCCACGGCAACGCCACCTGCGTGCTCAACTACGACGGGGCCACCGGATACCTGCTGGGCGAGCTGCACAAGGGCATGCGGGCGATGTTCACCATGATGAACGAGGCCCGCATCGGGGTCGGCCTGCAGGGGTATGCCCAGGCCGAGGCCGCCTGCCAGGCC
>JALSGY010000379.1 GCA_026982515.1 Paracoccaceae bacterium | reverse complement strand
GCAACGGGTCCGTCTGGGGTAGTCGCCGTCCGGCAGGTGCCGGGTAGCGGTTGGATGGCAGGGTTTGGCAGTACGGAGGAGCCTGTCAATGTCCAACCACATCGAGGAATGGTTCGTAAAGCAGTTTGGCTCGACGGTTGACACGCTCGCCCAGCAGAAGGGCAGCCGTCTGCGCCGGACTGTGCGGCGTCAGGAGCGCGTGCGCGGCCGCTACACCTTCATCGACCAGATTGGCGCGACCACGGCCGTCGAGATCACGACCCGCTACGAGGATTCGCCCCTGATCCAGACCCCGCATGCGCGGCGTCGGGCCACGATGAAGAACATCGCCTGGGGCGAGCTGATTGACGGGTTCGACAAGGCCCGCATGCTGATCGACCCGGCGAACGCCTACGTCCAGAACGCGGGCTACGCGATCGGCCGCAAGATGGACGACATCATCATCGAAGCTCTCTACTCGGACGCCTACAGCGGCGAGGAGGGCAACACTGTGGTGCCGTTCCCGGCTTCGCAGGTCATCGCGTCCGGCGGCACGGGCCTGACGGTCGCCAAGCTGCGCCAGGCACGCAAGATGCTGCGTGCGGCCGACGTGGACCTGCAGGCGTCCGGGCCGATCTGGTGCGTTGTGCATGCTGAGCAGATCGACGACCTGCTGGGCGACACCAACGTGACCAGCGCGGACTACAACACGGTTCGCACCTTGGTGGCCGGCGAGGTGGAGTCCTTCCTGGGCTTCAACTTCGTTCACGTTGAGCGCCTGCCCACGAACGCCTCTAACGAGCGCCGCGTGTTCGTCTACACCTCCGACGCGCTGGCTCTGGCTATCGGTGAGGAACCGAACAGCCGGATCGCGCCTCGCCCCGACAAGCGGTTCATGCTCTACGCCTACTGGGAGACCGTCTTCGGGGCTACGCGGCTCGAGGAGGTCAAGGTGGTTGAGATCGACTGCGTGGAGGCGTAAGCGATGGCTACGTTCAAGTCTGACCAGCTCGCTCAGCTTGCGACTCCGGGCTCGCTGAACCACACCAACGTGAAGGGCGGGCGCATCCGCGTCGCGTACTTCTCGTACACCACCAGCGGGACGGAGGCCGCAAACGACACCATTGAACTGGTGAAGCTGCCCAAGGGGGCGCGCATCCTCGGCGGTTCCATCCATCTCGACCAGATGGACAAGACCGGCGATGGTGCCGTGACCCCGACCACGCTGAACATCGGCTATGCCGGTGCGCCCAGCGCGGTAGCCAGCAACCTTGGCCCCAACGCGGCGGCTGTCGATCAGGACATTGCTGGTCCTGGGACGGCGGCCTACGGTGCCGAGATGGCCGGCGAGACGACCGTCTTCATGACGGTTGTCGCGTCGGACATTCCTGCCGGGGCCAAGGTCGAGGGGCATCTTCTCTACGTCGTGGACTGACCGGGGCTTAAGGGCAGGGACGCCCGCCTTCCCCTTCCCGTCTGGCTGGGAGGCGATGGCCCGTGCCGTCCAAGGTTGACATTGCCAACTACGCGCTGGGGCAGGTCGGCGCGCAGACCATCACGTCCTTCGCGGATGACTCGGCCGAGGCCCGTGCGGTCAACCTGCTCTACGACTCGGTGCGGGATGCGACGCTCCGCAGCCACCCGTGGAACTTCGCCATCGCGCGGGCGAGGCTTGCGCGCCTGACGGAGACCCCGGCCTTCACCTGGTCTTACTACTACCAGCTCCCGGCAGACTTCCTGCGTCTTCTAGAGGTCAACCCCTCGACGCGCGATCCCTACCGGCTGGAGGGCAATCGCATCGCCACCAACGCCTCGACATGCGAAATCGTGTACGTCCGCAGGATCGAGGACGAGACGCAGTTCGACCCGCTGTTCGTGCAGGCGTTCGCAACCCGGCTTGCCATCGAGCTGGCCCAGACGCTGGGGAACGCGCAGGGCGCCCAG
>JALSGY010000378.1 GCA_026982515.1 Paracoccaceae bacterium | reverse complement strand
AGGCCTCGTCCACGCCTGCCACCCGCCGCACCCGGGGCTGGGGCGGGCGGCGGAGCATCACCACCGGCAGGGAGAGCGCGCGCGCCGCCATCAGCTTGGCCGCGCCTCCCGTGCCGCCCGCATTCCTGGCCACCAGCCACTCCACCCCGAGGCGGCGGAACAGCGCCACCTCCCCGGCTACCGAAAAGGGCGGCCGCCCGACAAGGAATTCGCCCCGCGCGAAGGGGAACGGCTCGTCGCTCCGATCGATCCGGCGGCAGATCACCCGCCCGGCGGGAAGCCCGGCGAAACGCTCCAGCCGCTGGCGACCGGTGGCAAGAAAGACGGTCGCGCCGGCGGGGATGAGGCGCGCGGCCTCTTCCTCATGCGCGATCATCACCCAGTTGTCCCCCTCCCCCGGCTGCCACGGCGGGCGCAGAAGCTGCAGGCAGGGCAGGCCGCGGGCCGCCGCCACCCGCGCGGCACGATGGCTGATGCGGCTGGCAAAGGGATGGGTGGCGTCGAGAATGGCGCTGATCCGCCGCTCCTCGAGAAAACGGACAAACCCCGCCTCGCCGCCGAAGCCGCCTACCCGGGTGGGCAGGGCAAGGGCCGCCGGCCGACGGGTGGCGCCGGCCAGCGAGGCCACCGCCGGGCGCCCCTCGGCCGCCAGCCTGCGGGCCAGTTCGCGCCCCTCGCCGGTGCCCGCCAGAAGCAGCAGCATCAGCCCGCCCTCGCCACGATCCTGCCGGCGCGATCGACGACGACCACGTCCACCGCCACATCCGCACCCTTCAGCCGGCGCAGCGCCTCCGAGCGGGCCGCCCGCGCCACCGCCCGGGCCAGATCCGGGCCGGCGATCTCCAGCGCTTCCAAGGCGGTATTGGCCTGCGCCACCCGGGGATCGCCCGCCATTTCGGCAAGCGCCGCGAAATCCACCCGCGAGCGCGCCGAATGCAGATCGCCCGCCCCCTGGGCGAGCTTGGCCAGCTTGCCGATGCCGCCGCCGATGGTCAGCCGCGCCACCGGGTGTGCGGCCAGGTATTTCAGCAGCCCGCCGGCGAAATCGCCCATGTCCAGCATGGCATGGTCGGGCAGGCGGTAGAGCGCCTGCACCGCGCGTTCCGAGGTGGCCCCGGTGCAGCCGGCCACGTGGCTGAGCCCGCTGGCCCGCGCCACATCGATGCCGCGGTGAATCGAGGCGATCCAGGCCGAACAGGAAAACGGACGCACGATGCCGGTGGTGCCGAGAATCGACAGCCCTCCCCGGATGCCCAGCCGCGGATTCCAGGTGCGCCTGGCCAGCTCTTCGCCGCCGGGAATGGAGAGCGTGATCTCCACGTCCGCCGACCGGCCGAAGCGCGCCGCCATCTGCCGCACCACTTCGCCCATCATCCGCCGCGGCACCGGGTTGACGGCCGGCTCGCCCACCGCCACCGGCAGGCCGGGCCTGGTGACCACCCCGACGCCGGGGCCGGCGCGAAACACCACCCCCCCGCCTGCCGCCGCCGGCGCCACCCGCGCGACCACCAGCGCACCGTGGGTGACATCGGGGTCGTCGCCGGCATCCTTGACGATCCCCGCCTCGGCCCAGCCCCGGCCCGCAGCGCGATGGGCCAGCGCGAACTCGGGCCGCTCGCCGCGCGGCAGGGTGATGGCCACCCGCTCGGGAAAGCGCCCGCCCCACAGCCGCTCCAGCGCTGCGCGGGTGGCAGCGGTGGCGCAGGCGCCGGTGGTCCAGCCACGGCGCAATGTGGGGGCTGGTCTGTCGCTCATCGGCCGGACTATAGGCAGTGCACGGCGTGCGGGAAACGCAAAAAACCGGGGCTTTGCCGCGCCGCGTGCAATCGCCATAAAGGGCGCATGAGCGATTCATCCCCCCTTCCCGCCGGCGACTGGCCGCAGTTCGAGCCCGGCTGGGTGTGGCTGTGCGGCGCGGGTCCGG
>JALSGY010000377.1 GCA_026982515.1 Paracoccaceae bacterium | reverse complement strand
GTGGAGTCGGTGTTTCAATCCACGCCCCCGTGGTGGGGGCGACCAGTCAGGATTAAGATTCCTGTTTCCATTTTGGGGGGTTTCAATCCACGCCCCCGTGGTGGGGGCGACCGGGGTGATTTTCGTCGCCAAGGCCGCCGTTCGCAAAGTTTCAATCCACGCCCCCGTGGTGGGGGCGACGCAGTGCGACGCGATGCTGGCGGCGCGGATCGCGGTTTCAATCCACGCCCCCGTGGTGGGGGCGACCGGGCGATCTCGGCCCAGCTGAGCCAGCCCAGCGGAGTTTCAATCCACGCCCCCGTGGTGGGGGCGACGGTCGCGATACATCCAGTAGGCCACGCGCCGCCCGTTTCAATCCACGCCCCCGTGGTGGGGGCGACCTGCGCCTCTGCGAGCGTTCTGCAGTTGTTGTTGTTTCAATCCACGCCCCCGTGGTGGGGGCGACCCGGGAATCCTCTTCAGAACGGCGCGATATACCTGTTTCAATCCACGCCCCCGTGGTGGGGGCGACCCTGCACACATCAAATCCATGGACTGAGCTAAGATGTTTCAATCCACGCCCCCGTGGTGGGGGCGACCCTGAAACCACCTATTTATCGTGTCGATCTCACCAAGTTTCAATCCACGCCCCCGTGGTGGGGGCGACCGCCCGATTACAGAGGGGGCTGTCGTGGCGTTTCAGTTTCAATCCACGCCCCCGTGGTGGGGGCGACCTACCGTGCAGTGATTATGTCTGAGGAAGGCGAGGTTTCAATCCACGCCCCCGTGGTGGGGGCGACCGCTGGCGTCGGGCCTGCAAGATAGTCGCGCACCTGTTTCAATCCACGCCCCCGTGGTGGGGGCGACCCATGAAGCTGCCGCAGATCGCCAGGCATGTTCTTGTTTCAATCCACGCCCCCGTGGTGGGGGCGACCTCTCATCCCGGATTAGCCCGATAGGGCGGTTGACTGTTTCAATCCACGCCCCCGTGGTGGGGGCGACAATCTCAGATACACGCCTATCATAGCGATAATCAGTTTCAATCCACGCCCCCGTGGTGGGGGCGACCTTTGAGCGATTATGCGAGGCAGCGCGCCGAGGCGTTTCAATCCACGCCCCCGTGGTGGGGGCGACCTGCTGGTCAGGTTCCTGTTGAAGGTATTTATGGTGTTTCAATCCACGCCCCCGTGGTGGGGGCGACCCGTCCACATCTAGGATAGGAGGTCTTGGTTGATGTTTCAATCCACGCCCCCGTGGTGGGGGCGACCCTTGTGCTTGTAACATGCTGATACACATCGTCAAACATGGCCGACTCCGCGAACCTGCCGATTGTCGCCCCAAATTTGCTCTTTCCCAGACGATTTGCGGGAAATATTTCCCTTGTTCCAACCACTTGTCCGATTTGCGAACTTCCCCGTCAATTCATGGCCACTGGGGGTCCGCACAGGCGGCGCGGAGCATCTGCGTCAGATGATCAGCGGGCCGTCGAAATCGGTGGCCGGCTTGGCCCCCACATGCTCGATGCGGCGGCGCCAGTTGGCCCCCAGCATGTAGAAGCGCAGGGAGTCCTGCTCAGGGTCGATGATCTCGCACAACCGGGCACGCAGGGCCGTCCATTGCGCCGGGGAAACCTCGCATTCGAAGACGGAATACTGCACCCGCTGGCCATAGTCGAGGCAGGCCTTCGAGACGCGGCGCAACCGGCGGCGACCGGCGGCATCTTCGGTGCGAACGTCATAGGTGATCAGGACCATCATGGCTCATCTCCAGACATGGGCCGGGTAGGCGTCGAGGTCGCCGCGCAGATGGCGGGCCAGAAGCTGAGCCTGAAGCTGCGCAAACAGGCCGAGCGGCACCGTTTCGCCGATGAAGTCATGGCGCAGGGTCGTGCGCTTGCGCTCCTGCCAGGCGGTGAGAACGGTCGCGCGGGCATCATCAGTCAGGAACACGCCGCCGGTTTCCTCGTGGCGGAAATCGCGCGGGGAAAGCTGGCGGCGGTTGATCAGGGAAAGCACGAGGCGATCGGCGATCGGTGCGCGGAACTCTTCCATCAGATCCAGCGCAAGGCTCGCGCGGCCGGGGCGGTCGCGGTGCAGAAAGCCCATCTGCGGGTCGAGCCCGTGGCTCTCGGCCCCGGCGCGGCAGTCGGCGGCCAGCAGCATATAGACCAGCGACAGAAGCGCGTTGATCGGGTCGCGCGGCGGGCGGCGATTCCGACCCGAGAAGACAAAGTCCGGGTTGCGGATCAGATGGGAAAATACCGCCCAATAGGCATTGGCCCCGTCGCCTTCGAGCCCGCGCAGGCTGTCCATGTCGGGGCAGGCAAGGGCCTGCCGGGCGCTGCGGCCAAGCTGGGTGGCGGTGCGCTCCAGCGCATCCTGGGCATCGTCCACCAGCCCCTTGCCGTGATCGCGCAGGGTGCGTGCAATCACGCCCCGCTGATTGGCCAGCTTGGCGGCCACCATGGCCCGGGCGACGGGCAGGGCGGCCGCCTCGTCGCGGGTGGCCTCGTGCTGGGCGCGGCGCAGCAGCACATTGCCGCCCTGCGGCCCCTCGATGCGCGCCAGATAACGGCCATGGGGCGACAGGAAGGTGATGGAAATACCTTCTTCGGCACAGAAATGCATCAGCTGCGGCGAAAGCCCCACCTGCCCGAAACAGGTGATCTGGCCCAGCAGATGGGCCGGGAAGCGCCCGCGTTCGGCGCCGTCGATCCGCACGACCACGTTGCGCCCGTCCTTGTTCAGCCAGGCGCCTTCGGAGGTGACATAGAGCGTGTTGAGCAGCTTTTTCATGGTGGGGCTTCCAGGCTGATGGCGCGTTCCAGCCAGCGGGCGGCGCTCTTGCGCAGCTTCGGCCGGCACAGGGCGTTGAGCGAACAGGTATTGCAGCGCCGGGATTCATATGTCGGTGGGGGCAGGTAGCCGCTTGCGAACATCTCTTGCACGGCGGCGATGACCGACAGGGTGAGGGCGCGCAGTTCGTCGTCGAAGGCGACCGGCTTGCGACGCCGGCTTTGCCCATAGAACAGCGCGCCTTCGGGGATGGTGCAGGAGAACATCTCTTCAAGGCACAGCGCCTGGGCGCAGAGCTGCACCTCGTCGGCGCGGTGGGGTTTGGGGCGGCCGCGCTTGTATTCCACCGGGAAGGGACGCGGCGGGCGGCCGGTCAGTTCAACCACATCGGCAACCCCGTGAATGCCGCAGGCGGTGCTGGCGATTTCCACCGCGCGCAGGATGCGCAGGCCGGGGCGGCTTTCGGGGCGGCCGCTGTCGGGGCGGGCGTGCAGCACCCGCCCCTCGGCGGTCAGGCGGTTTTCGGCCCAGAGCCGCTCCACATGGATCAGGGCGCATTGGCGCGGGCAGAACTGCCAGTGCTGCAGCGCCGAGATCGGGATGCTCTCAGGCGCAGGGGCCGCAGGGTTCGACAATGCTCACGCCCTCGGGCAGGTTCTCGCGGTCGATAGCGATGCGATAATCCGAGAAGGCGCGAGCCGGCGGCCAGTTGTGGGTGCGGGGATCCCCTACGGGCAGACATTCGCCATTGTGGCAGCGCAACATCTTCACCCGCTCGAACAGCTTGTGCGCATGGGCGTTGCCCAGCGGGTTTTCGTGGCGGAAGGCGATCACGCAGCGCGTCGCCATCATGCCGCGCGCGGCCGACCGGTCGAGCTCGAACATGTTGCACAGCGCCTGCCAGAGCAGTTCGAGATCGCCCTCGGAAAAGCCGGTGCGCGCGGCCAGTTTGGCGTTGATGAAGCCATGCGCGCGGTAGAGGCCATAGGGCACGATATGCTTGCGGCCCATGGTGCGTTCCTTGTCCACGTCCTTTTCGTTGGTGACCGAGGAACGGGTGATTGACACTTCCAGCGGCAGGATCGGCTCGGCCGAACGGGCGAAGGTCATCTGCACCGGGCCGCGCACCTGCCCGGCATTGACCTCGGTGGTCATCACTGCCCCGAATGTGCGGATGTCATAGAAGTTGCGGCACATCCATTCGGTGATCTGGCGGGCCTTTTCTTCCTCCCTGGGCAGTTTCTTCGGTTGCGGCTTGATCGCCAGCGCCTCGTAGGCGCGTGCGTGCTGGCGGTTGAGCACGCCGCCATCGGCCATGTAGATCTCGTGCCCCGGCTCGCCCGCCATGGCTTCGGCCACGAAATTGCGCACCTTGCGCTTGAGGCTGACATCGGACACCAGCCCCTGGTTGGTTTCCGGGTCCATGCGCGGCAGGTTGCCGGCGTCCGGGTCGCCATTGGGATTGCCGTTCTCGACATCGAAGAACAGCACGAAGTCATAGCGGTTGGCGATAGGGGTTCCGGCGGCACTCATTGCTCTGCTCCTTCGGTTTCGATCAGGGGGGTGTCGGGGGTTCCGGTTGCGCCGTCCGCAGGCGAGGAGTCGTCCTTCTTCGCCCAGCGCTGGTGGTAATAGCCGGCAATGAAGCGGCCCTGGTCCTCAAGGTTCAGGCTGCGGGGCAGATCGGCCGCAAGGCCCGACCAGATCTTGCCCATCTCGACCTCGAACCAGCGGGCCAGCCCGCCGCCATCGCCCTTGCGCAGATTCGACAGATGGTGGGTGGCGGTCTTGACCAGCAGCGGAAAGACCCGCGCCGGCGTGGCCGAAGCGGCGGCGAAGTAGCGGTCCTTGATGGTGGCGTTGAGGCCGGGGAGCGCGGCCTGCTGGATGCCCTCCAGCACGGCAAAGAGCCGCCCCAGCCGATAGGCCGGGTCGGGATTGTCTCGGTCAAGGGACATGGGAAATTTCTCCTCCTTCAGGTTGCGGCGGATATGGGCGGCGATGATGGCCACGCGGCGGGCGTTGATGTCGCCGTCGGCGCGGATACGCATGATGACGCCCGAAAGCAGGGTGCGCGGGTAGTCCGCCCCGGTGAGCACGGCGCGCATCAGATCGCCGCCAAGGCGGGGCGGGATGTTCTCGGCCTTGCGCTGGGCGGCGGTTTCATGGAGCAGCGACCAGGCGGCGGGCGGCCCCTTCCAGGCAGGCGGCTCCTGCGCCAGATCGGCCCAGAAGCGGGCGACATTGGCGGCGAAATCGCCCAGCCGGCCGGGATACCAGAAGCGCACCGAGAGCCGCGCGGCGTTGGGCGCGAGGCCAAGGATGAATACGCGGGTCTGCGGATCGAGCTCCGGCGTTCCCGCCGGGGCGCGGCCCGCGGCGATGTCGGCGATCTGCGCGCGCAGACGCTCGGCCTCGGTCGCATCGTCGGGCGGGTTCAGGGTGCCCATCAAGAGCGCATCGAGCGTTTCGGCCCGTTCGGCCTCGGCCGCTTCGGCCCAGAAGGCGACGCTGGTATCGCCCACCCGCAGGCTGTGGCCGGAATCACGCGCGAGCAGCGCGTTCAGCGCCGCGCCATAGGCAAAGGCCGCCCCGGCCGACACCGGGGCGTTGTCGCCCTGTTCGTGACCGAAGGAGGTGAAGGCGTCGAGGTTGAACGAGACCAGCGCCGCGCCCGAGCTCTGCGCACCCGCAACGCCCTTGATCGTTGGATGAAGCCGGGCGATGGGGGCATGGAGGCCGGTAATCAGGCAGATGCCTTCTTCTTCCCCGCCTTCGGACCTTGCCAGCAATCGGCGCGCGGCGTCGCGTTCATGCAGGTAACGGGGGGTGCCGTCTTCGTGCCTGTCGCCCTCGAGCCTGAAGACCAGGTTTTCATCCAGCAGTTCGAGCGTTTCAGCGAGATCGGCGAAGGCGGCCGGTTTCCACCCGTCGAGAAAGGCACGGAATGCGGCCAGGCCGGGATCGTCGCTGCCTGCGACAAGGGCGCGATTGGCCTCGACGAAAGCGGCGTGTTTGCGTCGCGTCGTGTCGTCGCATAGAGGTTGCGGCCTGCCGTCCTCGTCCGGCACCGGCTTTTTCCGGTCGTCCTTCAGGGCAGTGACGCCAAGGCTGTATTCGCTCTTGTCCCACAGGAGATTGGGCTTGATGCCCGAGGTGCGCTTGACGGCGGCCGGCACCGCCATCTTGCGCGCGCGCCACCTGCCCTTGTCATCCGCCCCGCCCAGCCGGTTGATGCGCCGCACCCGGCCGTCCCTGCCCAGCACCACCTCGCCGCCGATATTCTCCATGGAATAGCCCGGCGGCGGCGCCTTCCCCTGGCGCTCCATCCTCTCGTAAAGGCGGGCAAGCTCGGTCAGAACGGTCATTGCACCAGCCCCTCCTCGCGGGCGCGGGCGACTTCGAGAATCCCGTCTTCCAGCCTTGCGCGGAAGAACTGCGGACGGCGGCCGGCCGCAAAGTCGATGTCGTAGAGCATCCAGCCCAGATCGCGGTTCTTCTGCTCCTCGGGCAGTTCCGAGGGCGGGATCTCGTCCACCCAGGCGAAATCGGCGGCGAATTCGCGCAGGCCCAGGGCGGGGCGGTGAAAGCACTGCCCCTTTTCGGCGCGGCGGCGGAACATGTCGCGATGCTTGGCGGGGTTGTCATCGGCCCCGGCCTTGCCGGTCATCTCGAAATGGGCCTCGATCACATAGGCCACGTCGCGCAGCGCCAGCGTGGCGCGCTGTTGGCGGTCGGCCTCGACCACAAGGCGCAGCCCCTCGGTGCTGCCGCGATTCATGGCGGTTTCGACTTTCGATGCCGAAATCTTGCTGCCCACCTCGTTGCGGCGGATGGTCTCGAAGCGGATCGGCTTCAGCACATGGATGCGGTCGATCACCCAGCGGATGGCCGGTTTCCAGTGGATCGCCTCGAGAATGCCGCGCGCCGCCGAAGGGGTCATCACGTCATAGGAGACGCGCTCCACCTTCATCTCGGGGCGGGTGAAGCAGGCATGATCTCCCCAGATGTGCAGCCGGATGCCGTAACTCACAGGATCATTCCTCCCAGGTCTTCCGGGTCTTCGGGGGAAAACCCGGCGGTTTCGTCATAAAGACGGGGGTTGTCGAGAACGGCGAACTGGTCGCCGAAGGTCTCGCTGTTCCAGAATCTGGCGGCGCCGGCAGCTAGAAGCGTGCCGTGCAGCCGGGCGGGCAGCTGCACCGTGAAGGGTTGCAGCGCGCGCGCCACGCCGCCCGCATGGGGATTGTGCGCCAAGCGGTCGAGTGCCTCGGGGGTAATGCCCCACCGCCCGCCGCGGATCACCAGCGGCAGGCTGCCGCCTTCGATCATGCGAAAGGTGCCGGCGATGTCAGCGAAGGGAAAATCCAGCTGATTGCCGGCTTGGGCAAGCGCTGTCAGGATACCATGCTTTCCCGCGACCGCGGCCGCATCCATCAGCTCGGCGCCGCGCCGCCAGTAGAGGCCGCGAAAATAGGCGCGCACGGCTTCAAGCGAGAGCGGGTCGGCGTGCTGTTCCAGAACGGACAGCCCCACCTCGGAAAACTGCTTCAGATCGGCCGGCGGCCTGAAATCGCTGTCCGAGCGGAAGACGAAGACCTCGTCCGTCTCGCGCCGCCCCTCGCGGTTGCAGCGCCCGGCAGCCTGGGCGATGGAGTCGATCCCCGCCACCTCACGCCAGACCTGGGGGAAATCCACATCCACCCCGGCCTCGATCAGCGATGTGGCGATGAGGCGCACCGGATCGCCCCCTTCCAGCCGCGCGCGGATATCGGCCAGCACCGCGCGGCGGTGCGCCGGAGTCATCCAGGTGGTCAGCAGCGCCGCGCCCGGCGCATTGCGCAGGGCGTCGAACAGGGTGCGGGCGTGGCGGCGGTTGTTGAGGATGGCCAGCACCTGATTGGCGCCGCGCAGGCGCGCGGCGAGGGTTTCGTCGTCGAGCGTGCCGGCATCCTCGACCCGCACCCGGCGGAAGGCCTCGTAGAGCCGCGGCGGATCGGGGGCGAGTTCGCGCACGGTTTCCGGCTCCAGCCCCTCGGCGGCGGGGAAGCCGTCGCCCTCGCGCCCCTTCAGCAGCGCCGGTTGCGTGGCGGTGCACAGCACCACCGAGCTGCCATAGCCCCGCACCAGTTCCTTCAGCGCCGCAAGGCAGGGGCGCAGCAGGCGCAGGGGCAGGGTCTGCGCCTCGTCCAGCACGATCACCGATTTCGCCATCCGGTGCAGCTTGCGGCAGCGCGCTGGGCGGTTGGCAAAGAGGCTCTCGAAGAACTGCACCGCAGTGGTGACGATCACCGGCCGGTCCCAGTTCTGGGCGGCAAATCGGATCCGCTCTTCCTCCCGCCTGTCGTCGATGCCTTCCCAGTCGAAGCTGGAATGATGTTCCAGCACCGCGTCATTGTCGCCGAGAGCAGTGCGGAACACATCCGCCGTCTGCTCGATGATCGAGGTATAGGGGATGACGTAGATCACCCGATCGAATCCGTGGCGCCGGGCATGATCGAGCGCGAAGGCCAGCGAGGTCAGGGTCTTGCCGCCACCCGTCGGCACGGTCAGGGTGAAGAGCCCCGGCGCCTTGTCCGCCTGCGCGCGCACATGGGAAAGGATCTCGGCCCGCAATTCGTTGACGCGCCCCTGCGGTGCACCGAAACCGGTGAGATGCGCGTCGAGCGCCCTTGCCAATTTGTCGAGCGAACCGTTCCAGCCGCGCGGGCTGTCGTGCCCCTCCATCCGGTAGTAGAACGCTTCGGTTTCCAGGAAGTCCGCGTCCACCAGCGCCGAGAACAGCATGCGGGTGAAGAAATGCAGGCGGAAATTGGCAGTGTCGTCATTGGGCAGGCCCTTGATCGGCGCGGGAGGTGTCGTGATCTGCGTCAGGGAAATGCCTGCGGGAAGATCGAGCTGCCCGGCCTGTCGGAGCCGCTCGCTCAGCGGCGTGGCCGGGCGGTGCGCACTGCGCCCCACGCCGTTCGGCAGCCCCGCATGGTGACCGGCGATGCAGCAGGCGACGAGCTTGCCGAGCGCGCCCAGATTTTCGGTCGCATATCTGGCCCCTTCGCCGCTATGCGGTTCGGAAGATCGCTCACCCCGAAGATAGGCCTGAAACGGCGGCTTCGCCTTGCCCAGATCGTGGAGCAGCCCGGTGATTTCCGCCAGAGGCCCCGCGCCGAAGGAGGTGGCGAAACGCCCCGCCGATTTCCCCACGGCCATCAGATGATCGACGAGGGATTCCCAGTCGGATCGGTCCGGGCGGTCGGTGGAGTGGGCGAAAAGGCGGATGTTCGGGGGCATCAATATCCGGTTTGAAAATTCGACCTTTCAATACTGCCGGAAGTTGTGTCGCAAGTAAACGCCTTGCCCCTCCCACTCCACCGGAAACCCACCCAGCAAGCGCCCCAAAGTAACCTCCGGCCCCTGCCTCCCGTCAAGGATCGCCTCGACGATGTCGGGTGCGAGCAGCGTGAGGCGCAAGACGCGGGTCATGTAGGAGGGCGCGATGCCTTCGTGCTCGGCAAGCTCGTTGATGGTGGTGAACGCGCCGGATTCCAGCATGCGCTTCCAGCGAAACGCGCGGGCCAGGGCCTTGATCAGGGTATTGTCGGTCCTGCGCTGAACCGGTGCCCCGGGTGGCAGCTGCACCTCCTTGCGCCCGCCGCGTTTGACGATGCGGAACGGGACGTGGATGGTGATGGTGTCAGGTGTGGCGGATGGTTTCATGCAGCTTTCTCCCTGTCGCCGGCCATCATCTCGCGCGCGAGGCCGTGGAGCCCATCCACCCGCAGCCGGATGTCCAGCCCCTCGACGCCAATGTCGATCCGCTCGACAAGCAGCGCCACGATTCGGGCCTGCTCGGCGGGGAAGAGTTCGTCCCACAGCGGGTCGATCTGCTGCAGGGCGGTTCGGGCGTCGGATTCGGTGATCTCACCGTTGTGCTCCCGTGCCGCCTTCCACGTCCCCGCCACGATCTCGGGCTGGCGGAACACGGCGCGCAGTTGGTCGATGACGGCGGCCTCGATCTCACCCGCCGGCACGCGGCCGATGGGGCACGTGCCGGCTCCGTGCTTCAGCACCGTCTGGCTGACGTAATAGCGGTAGAGCTTGCCGCCCTTGCGGGTGTGGCTGGGCGAGAACGCCGCACCATCGGGGCCATAGAGCAGCCCCTTCAAGAGCGCCGGTGTCTCTGCCCGGGTGCGGGCGGCGCGCTTGCGGGGGCTTGTCCGCAGGATGGCATGGACCCTGTCCCATGTCGCGCGGTCGATGATCGCCTGGTGCTCGCCCGGGTAGCTCTGCCCCTTGTGCACCGCCTCGCCGATATAGGCGCGGTTGTTCAGCATCCGGTAGAGGAACTTCTTGTCGATCCGGTTTCCCCTGGGGGTGCGCAAACCGCGTTTTTCCACCTCGCGTGCAAGCTCCGTGCCCGAGCCGATTTCAATGAAGCGGGCGAAGATCCAGCGGACGTGCTCGGCGCGCTCGTCGTCGATCACCAGCTTGCGATTTTCCACCCGGTAGCCCCAGGGCGGCACCCCGCCCATCCACATGCCCTTCTTGCGGGAGGCCGCGAACTTGTCGCGGATGCGTTCGGCCGTGACCTCGCGTTCGAACTGGGCGAAGGAAAGCAGGATGTTCAGCGTCAGCCGGCCCATCGAGGTGGTGGTGTTGAAGGACTGGGTGACGGAGACGAAGGTCACGTCATTGCGATCGAACACCTCCACCAGCTTGGCGAAGTCTGCCAGCGAGCGCGAGAGCCGGTCGATCTTGTAGACCACCACCACATCGACCAGCCCGTCCTCGATGTCGGCAATCAGACGCTGGAGGCCGGGCCTCTCCAGCGTGCCGCCGGAGATGCCGCCATCGTCATAGCGGTCGCGCACAAGCACCCAGCCCTGGGAGCGCTGGCTGGCAATGTACGCCTCGCAGGCCTCCCGCTGGGCATCGAGCGAGTTGAACTCCTGCTCAAGCCCTTCTTCCGAGGACTTGCGGGTGTATATGGCGCAGCGGCGCTTGATCTTCACGTCGGTCATGCGCGCCTCCGGTTCTTGAGCCCGAAGAACACCCAGCCGTTCCAGCGGGTGCCGGTGATGGCGCGAGCGACGGACGACAGCGACTTGTAGGGGCGGCCCTGCCACTCATAGCCGTCGGCGGTGACGGTGACGACATGCTCGACGCCCTGCCATTCGCGGATCAGGCGCGTGCCGGCGATCGGCTTGAGATCGGCCCGGATGCGGCTCTTGCTGCGGTCGCCGCCGTCGAGTTCTTCGCCCAGCCGTTCGAGCCGTTTCACAGTCTCCCGCTTCAACCCGCCATAGGCGAGTTCCTGGATGCGGTAGGCCAGCCGGCTTTCGAGGTAACGCCGGTTGAAGGGCGGCGGCTCAGAGTCGAACAACTCGCGCCACTGGGCCTTCAGTTCCGGCGTCTTCATGGCCTTGAGCGCGGCCGGGCGCGCGGGGGTGAAGCGCGGTCCGCCATCAGGCGGATCGAAACGTCCAGTGGACGTTTCGGAGCGCTGAACGCCCAGAGCGCAAGCGATGGGCCTTGAGTGCGTATTCATGCGGTCCTCCGTTCGGTTGGACCTGCACTACCGCTCTCAACGCCTGAGTTGTGAAGCGGAAATTCTCCATGTTTCGCGAAGAGTTGCCCATGTTTCCGCATTCGCAGGCGGATCAGGCCGAGGGCCAGCAGGGCGCAGAGTTCCGCCCGGCGCTCGCGGGGCGTCATGGTGGCGGGTGGTAGGGGGTTGGGGCCAAATCGGCCTGCTCGCTTGTCACTTTCGTCTCGCATGCCGAGGAGGCTAAGGACCGCAATCGCCTTCTCAACCGAATTCGCCAGTGGGCGGGGATGCTGCGGTGTGCATCGTAAAGAATGGGGTTTGCGCCCCCAGCTCGCCAGCGGCCAGATCCTGGGTGCATAGCCAAGCCGAAGCTCGCGATTGCCGCGGCTGCGACTCGGCGCGGGCACATCGAACAGTGCCTCGCATTTCTCGTACAACTGCGCCACGCTTGTCGCCCGCAGGGCGATCAGTTCGGCCAGGACGTCAGGCCGTCCTGGCGCGCCTCCATTCGATCGGAAATCCCTTATGTTTAACCTCCAACTCGGTTTCGCAACTGCTTCCGACGACGGCGTCTGAGGGCGAGAATGTCCAGCGAACTGTCCGGATCGGCGGAAGAATTCTCGCACGTTTTCTGCGGGTTGGCGCGCGAAATGGCGCCTGCGAGGATATCGGCCAGCTCAGCGAGCCGCTGGCTGGTGGTGAGCGTCTCGGCTGGCGGCGCGAAAGACAAGTCGTCGGGCATGGGGAGCTAACCTCCTGAGGCAGTTTGCTCCGTATGCGCCGCGCGCGGGGAGGGATTTCAAGGGAAATCAGAGGGTTGTCGTAGGGGGGGCGAAAATGCGAGTGCTCAATCGGGAGCGATGCCGGAAGTGAATCCCGATGATAAATTCACTTCGGCCGCCACCGATATTCACGTCGAACGAGGCGTGCAAGTGAGTTGGTATTTTGAACCTGCGGAAAACGATATGTCAGAGACAGAAGATACTTCGAACCAGGAAGAACGGGCTCCGGTGCCGGGCATCGACTATGTCGTGCCTCTGCAGGCGCTCGAAGCCATTGAGATCGACCGAATACTTGACGACGTCGTCAGCGTTGAGTGCTTTGACGTGAACCGTCGGCTGACGACTGCGGATGGTGAATTACCTGATGAACATTTGCCTGCGGCAAGATTGCTTGCCGGATTGACCAGTTACCATTTCGTTCCTGACCACCCAACTGAGCCTTTCAAACCAATGTGGATAATGGGCGATCGCCGCTCGCTCGTACCTACAGATCTTCTTGACGAACAGATCGATTGCATCGCGGCATTTGCGCCGAAGGTCGAGCACCTCGGACTACGCGCCCGACTGTGCGATGTCTCATGGTTCAGGCAGCGTAGGCGTCGAGACATGGCTGAACTTGCAATCACCGCCTACTGCGACATGGTGGAAGCAGTGAGAGCGGGTGATGCCACGTTCTCCTACGATAATCGCTCTGTCTGGGGGATAGGGGCGAAAAAGGCGCTGGTGCGTGCAGCGCGCATTTCCCACGCAACTCGTTGGGAATTGCCGGTATCGCAACGCCTCCGCGCATTGATTGCGGAGTTGGTCTCATCGGCGTACGAGCAAGGGCGGTATGACGACTTCTTGCGCATCGCCGAAATTGATCTCGACCACGGTATCACTGATGCAGTTTCCGTTGCCGGTATGGCGGAAAAACTCGTCGGAAATCAGGAGTTGTCAGAGAGCCCGGACGCCCGCATCCGGCTTTGGGAAACGGCCGCGCGCGCGTATCGACAGGCAAGCGATGAAGTCAACGCCAGCCGATGTATGATCTCCGCTGCTGAATGTCATGTTCAGAAGGCGGATCTGACCGACTCACCCATGTTGGAGGCCTCCTTCCTGCAGACCGCCATCCAAATCCTGCGAAACTATCCAAACACACGAGAGCGCCGCGAAGAACTCAATGCCCGTCTGCTGCGGGTCCAGCCCAGCATTA
>JALSGY010000376.1 GCA_026982515.1 Paracoccaceae bacterium | reverse complement strand
TGCCGGACAGAAGGCGCCATAGGGCGGGTGCTCGGGGCCGCTGAGGATCGTCCTGAAGCCTTGCTCCGCCTTCGGACCGATGTTCTGGTAGAGCTTCAGTTCGTTCATGCGCTCCTGGTCGAAGCAAATCATTCCCTGCGTGCCGTGCACCTCCCAGGCCAGCCGCGACTTGCGCCCCCAGGCCGAGCGCGACGCCGAGAGCGAGCCCTGCACACCGCTGGCGAAACGCACAAGCGCGGTTGCGACATCTTCGTTTTCCACCTCGCCCCGCCCCGTTCCATCGGCCAGGGGGCGTGTCCTGTGGATTGTCTGCATGTCGGCAATCAGGCTGTCCACCGGGCCCATGAGCCCCATCGCCATGGACACCAGGTGACATCCCAGATCGCCCAGCGCGCCCAGGCCCGCATCCGCCAGACGGGCCCGCCAGCTCCAGGGAAGCTCCGGGTCGGCCTGGTAGTCTTCATCCACCCAGCCACGGAAATGCACCACTTCGCCGATCGCGCCGCCACGGCACAGCCGCTGCGCATGGGTGAAGGCGGGATTGCGGATGTAATTGTAGCCCACCATCGTGCGCACCCGTGCCTCGCGGGCCGCCACGGCCATTTCCCGTGCCTCGTCAGGCGTCAGCGCCAGGGGTTTTTCGCAATGGACATGCTTGCCGGCAGCGATTGCGGCAAGCGCCATTTCATGGTGCAGATGGTTGGGCGCGGTGATCGAGACGATATCCACGGCCGCGTCCTCCACCACCGCGCGCCAGTCATCCGTGGCGCGGGCAAAGCCGAACTGCCCGGCCATCTGCCGGGCGCGTTCCCGGGACATGTCACAGAGGATTTCCAGCCGCACCTCGGGAACATCGCCCATCACCGCCTTGACGGCCCGATAGGCCAGTGCATGGGTCTTGCCCATGAACCCCGTGCCGATCAGGCCGATTCCCACGCTCTGCATGCCGGTGGACTCCCCTGCCGAAGCAAAATAGAATATTTATTCCACCGAGCAGATGCGGATAGAACGCGAAAACTGTCAAGAGGAAACGAGGCGGTCAGATGAAAAAGAACAATACGGCACCGGATTCGCTGGAAGCCTTCCACAAACGTCTGGTGGAAATTTCCGACAACCTGCCCAAACGGCTGCGCCAGTGTGCCGATTACGTGGCGGCAAATACCGACAAGATCGCCATTTCCACCGTGGCCGAGCTGGCCGCAAATGCCGGGGTCCAGCCTTCGGCCTTCATCCGCTTCTGCCAGTTGATGGGGTTTTCCGGCTATTCCGAGATGCAGCGTATCTTCCGCAACGACTACGCCCAGCGCTGGCCGGATTACGCCACGCGGATCGAGAACCTGCGCGCCAACGGCGACGACAGCCCCGCGACCCTGCTGGCCGAATTCCTGGAAGCCGGGCGCGCCTCCATCGAATCGCTTGCCAACGAGATAGACGCCGAGGATCTTTCCCGCGCGGTGGAAATGCTGGCCGGGGCCTCGATGATCCATATCGCGGGCCTCAGCCGCGCCTACCCGGTGGCGGCCTACCTGGCCTATGCCTTCGAGAAGATGGATATCCCGACCATCCTGCACGACAAGACCGGCAACCTCGACCGGCGGCATTCCATCCTGCCGGGCAATGTTCTGCTGGCCATCTCGTTTGCACCATATACCCGCGAAACCATTGATCTGGCTGCATATGCCCATGAAAGGGGCAACCGGATCGTGGCGATCACGGATGCGCTCAACAGCCCGTTCCACCGGCTGGATGCGATTTCCCTGAAGGTATCGGAAGTGGATGTGGGGGCGTTTCGCGCCCTCTCTGCCACGCTCTCGCTGGCCATCGCACTGGCAGTGGCGGTAGGAGCCCGGCGACGCCCTGGCCGTGGTGGAAAATAATCATTGCAATTTTCTCAAATAGAATAAATATTCCATTTTGTCACGGATGGGCCA
>JALSGY010000375.1 GCA_026982515.1 Paracoccaceae bacterium | reverse complement strand
CACTACCCTGATATTCTCCCTGCGCACGGGGGAAATTACCGAGACGGATAGCTCTGGACTGCCTACCCAGCCATTTCCGCAAATTCAGATCCGCACGCGGCATGGCCGGGCCATGCATGAAAGCGGCATTTTGCCCCTTGAACCTACAACCGCTTGAGCTTGTATCCACGGCAAGCCTCTTGCAGACAACCCGCGGAAACGGCCTGAAAGGCAATGGTGCTCCGACAGCCGCACAGAAGGAGAGTTACATGTTCAGGCCATGCATCCTGGCCGCCACCCTGAGCCTCGCCGGCACTTCGACCGGCCTTGCCGGTACGATCTCGATCGAGGTGATGAAGACAAGCGGCTGCGGCTGCTGTCTGGGCTGGATGGAGCATCTGGAGGAAAACGGCTTCGAGGTGAGCAGCGAGGATCTGTTCGGCGGCACCCTTGTCCGGCTCAAGATCGACAGTGGCATTCCTCCGAAGATGTTCTCCTGCCACACGGCGAAGGTGGAGGGATATACCATCGAGGGGCACGTGCCGGCGGGTGACATCCTGCGGCTGCTCGAAGAGCGTCCGGATGCGGTGGGGATTGCGGTGCCCGAGATGCCCCTGGGCTCTCCGGGCATGGATTACGGCGACAAGAAAGAGGCCTTTGACGTCTTCCTGATCCGTGCCGACGGCAGCACCGAGGTATTCTCCTCCTACCCCGGCAACTGACCTTCCGACCAAAGCACAAGCAACAAGGCCCGCCATGTTTCCCCAGCTGGATCCCTTCGGCCCCGAAGCCTCGCCCGTCGTCCTTGCCGTGGCCGCCGGCGTGGCGTGGCTTTATCTGCGCGGGCTGCGGCGCCCGCGTCTGGCCGGCGGGCAGCCCGGCCTCCTGCGCCCGCTTCTTTTCGCCGCCGGGGTTCTGGCCCTCGTCCTGTCTCTGGATGCCCCGCTTTCACCACCCGCGCAGAAGCTGTTTCTCGTCCATCAGGTGCAGCATCTGCTGGTCCGCCTTCTGGGGCCGCTACTGATCGTTCTGTCCCGCCCATGGCCGGTTCTGGCCGCGGGCCTGCCCCGGACATGGCGCAAACTCCTGGGTCGGATGGGCACCCGCCCGGCCGTGGCGCGGGCCCGTGCGCTTTTTCTGCGGCTGCCGGTGGCTTTCGCCCTGCTGGTGGCCTCGCTCTACCTGTGGCAGGTTCCCGCGCTGCACGAGGCCGCCCTCGCCACCCCGCCGCTGGCACTGCTCGCCCATGGCGCGATGGTGGCCGCCGGGCTGCTGTTCTTCGCCCTGATCCTCGATCCGCGCGACCCGCCCGAGGGCGCCCCTCACCCGTTCCGCGCCCTGGCCCTGATCGGGGTGATCCTTTCCAACATTCTGCTGGGTTCCCTGACCACGCTGAAGGAAACCGTGCTCTATACCGGCTACGGAACGGGCGAGCGCCTGTGGGGCTTCGCGCCCCTGGCCGATGAAACCATCGGCGGCTATACCATCTGGGTGCCGTCCTCGATACTGATCCTTCTGACCCTGCTGATCCTCACCAACGGCTGGAACGCCGCCGAAAGCCGGCACTGGGCGGCACGCCATGGCTGGCGCGGCTCCAATTCGGCGGCGCTGGAATATCCCGAAACCGCCGAGGAGCTGTGGCTGAAGGTCAAAGACACCAACCGGCGCACGGGGCGGACCATGGCGGCGATCTCGCTGACGGTCTTTGCCTTCGTCGTGATCACCGTCACGGTGCTGGTCTACGCGCTCTGAGTGACGGCCGCTTCGCTCGGCGCGGGCGCACCTGGGGGACGAATTTCAACGAAACGGGTGCGTCTTTCTCTTCCCGGAAAGCGCCGGGATACGCCCTTCAGCCCCCGTCGGGCGTGGCAGGTTTCGGGGCGTAGGCCGCCGGATTCAGCGCCTCGGGCCGGCCGGGCATGTGCAGCTCATGTGCCACCGGCGTGCTGCGGCAGAT
>JALSGY010000374.1 GCA_026982515.1 Paracoccaceae bacterium | reverse complement strand
GTTCCGCCGTCCACATCAGGAAGGCGGCAACGTCCTCGGCCATGGACTGAAGATCGTTGGGGCTGCCATCGGCAAACTCCACCTCTCCTCCGAAGAGTGGCTGCGGCATCGCCGTCCAGCCGTAGGGGAAGGCGGTGTTTTCATAAATGGTGGAACCGGCCTGTTCCTTCTCCTCGCCGGTAAAGCCGGTGAGAAAGGCCACGATATACTCCGGCCCGCCCATGCCCTTGAACAGCTGGTTGAGGCCAGTGCCATAGGGGCCGTGGAAGCCCGCGCGGGCCTTGGCCATCACGCTGAGGTCAGGAGCGTTTTCGAGGCTCGACGGCGGGAAGGAATCGCGCGGCAGGGCCGGGCGGGTATCGTCGATCTCGGGATCATAGACCTCGTACTGCTCGGCATAGGCACGAACCTCGGCATCGGTGTAGCCCAGATCGCTCAGCGTTCGCAGCGGCACATAGCGCAACCCGTGGCAGGCGGCACAGGATTCAGTATAGATCTGCAGGCCGCGCTGCAGCTGAGCCTTGTCCCAGGTGCCAAAAGGGCCCTCGAAGCTGAAATCGACGTCATCGATCCCGCCCTTGTCTTCACCCGCATGCACCCCGCCGGCACCAAGCGCCAGCGCCGTGAGAGCAGAAAGTGCAAATTTCCTGATCATCTTTCTTGATCCTTTCCTACTCGCCAGGGGTCTTGGCGGCCGGGTAATGAGCGTTGAAGTCTTCCTCGATCGTTGCCGGCTGCGGCAGCGGCTTCTCGATCACGCCGAGCAACGGCAGGATGACCAGGAAGTAGGCGAACCAGTAGGCCGCACCGATCAGGGAAATCGTGGAATAGGGCGGCTCTGCCGGGCGCGCACCGGCCCAGGTGAGGACGATGAAGTCGAGCACCAGCAGCCAGAACCACCACTTGAACATCGGGCGGTAGCGGCCCGAGCGTACCGAGGAGGTATCAAGCCAGGGCACCAGCGCCATCACGATGATCGCGCCGAACATGGCCAGAACGCCGAAGAACTTGGCGTCGATGATGCCGAAGCTGATGAAGTTGGCGATCTGCACCACCCAGACATCCGCGGTGAAGGCCCGCAGGATCGCATAGAACGCCAGGAAGTACCATTCGGGCACGATCTCGGCCGGGGTTACCAGCGGGTTGGCTTCGACGTAGTTCTCGGGTGCGCCAAGGTAGTTTGGCATGAACCCGACGATAGCGAAGAACACCACCAGGATGGCGACCAACGCGAACAGGTCCTTGATCACGAAATAGGGCCAGAAGGGCACCGTATCCTTCTTGACTTCCTCCTTCGATCCGCGGCGCACCTCGACCCCGGTCGGGTTGTTGTTGCCGGTGGTATGGAAGGCCCAGATGTGCACGATCACCAGTGCCGCGATGATGAACGGCAGCAGGTAGTGCAGGGCGAAGAACCGGTTGAGGGTGGGATTGCCCACCGCAGGGCCGCCCAGCAGCCAGGTCTGGATGGTATCGCCCACGAAGGGGATGGCACCGAACAGGCCGGTGATCACCGTGGCGCCCCAGAAGGACATCTGCCCCCAGGGCAGCACGTATCCCATGAACCCGGTCGCCATCATCACAAGGTAGATCAGCATGCCAATGATCCAGGTCACCTCGCGCGGCGCCTTGTAGGAGCCGTAGTAGAGGCCGCGGAAGATGTGGATGTAGACGGCGAAGAAGAACAGCGAGGCACCGTTGAGGTGCAGGTAGCGCAGGAAGGCGCCGCCATTGACGTTGCGCATGATGTGTTCGACCGAGGCAAAGGCCAGGTCGATGTTGGGCGTGTAGTGCATGGCCAGGATGACCCCGGTCACGATCTGCAGGACCAGCGCGAAAGCCAGCACGATGCCCCAGATCCACCACCAGTTGAGGTTCTTGGGGGTGGGAATCATTATCGTGTCATAAAGAAGCCGGATGATCGGCAGACGCGAATCC
>JALSGY010000373.1 GCA_026982515.1 Paracoccaceae bacterium | reverse complement strand
ATCTCGCGCTTCCGCACCGAGGGGCTGAGCCCGGACGACATCCGCCGGCTGGTCGGGCTGGAATAGGCCCGGCGGCCGGGCCCGGATCCGGGGCGCCCCGCATTGTCACCCCACCCGGCCGGATCGCTTGCGGCCAGCGCGCCCCCACCCGCGGGGCCGGTGCGAACCTGCGCCTGCGGGGCTTTTCATAGGACGATCACGTCACGCGCTATTCCATCTCCCGCCAAGGCTTCGGTATCAGTACCCATCGCCCGTTCACGAAGACCAGACCGTCGAAGGCCAGACCGAGCTCCTCGCCGGGCTTGCGAAACTTGAACACCATGATCGGAACGCCGGGCTTCATGTAGGCAAGCACCTTTTCGTAACCGCCCGGAAAATCGCGGCGAACCGCCGCTCCTTCGATCAGCCCGTCGGTGGTGGCGCGCGACACCCACAGCGCGCTCTGCCCCTCCCCGGGGCCGATCTTCACGCCGGGGGCGAACATCGGGATCACCTTCTCGATCAGCAGGCTGGCCAGGGGCTCTTTGTAGACGGTGCGGATATCCTCGGGCGTGGGCTTGAGCCGTGCCGTCAAGGCCGCAAGATCCGCCCCCGGCTCGAGGAAGGCGCCCAGGAAGGCCTCGCCGTTCTTCTCGCGGCCTAGCACCTCAGGGCCGGGCTTGCGGCTCATGGCCACCATCTCCAGCAGCGAAAGCTGCCGGTTGGCGGCGCAGACCCGGATCATGTTGTTGACGAGTCTTGGCATTGGCGATGTCCACCGGCGCCAGATCGCCCTGGCTGGCGGCCAGGTAGCCATAGACCCAGGCGGCGATCATCACCTTTCCCAGATCGTTGCTGCGTTCGAAGGCTACCGCGCAGTTGTCCTGCGGGTTGAAGCCGGAAATGCCGTCCGTGCCCTGGGCGAGGGCCCCGCCGGCGTGCCAGGCCACAGCGGCGGCAAGCCCGGCCGCGAGATGCGCTGAAGATCTCTCGCCAAATTTCATGTCCCTCTCTCCGAATACCGATTACCTCCAATGCTATCAGCATACACGGCCGGATGAGGGCGCAATTCAGCTTTCCGGCTGCATCAACTCAACCTCGCAACCATCCTGGATTGCAGTATAAAAACAGCTTCGGCGGTTGGTATGGCAGGCCGGCCCCGTCTGTCGGACCAGCACCAGCAGCGTATCGCGGTCACAATCGATACGCATCTCGACAAGCTCCTGCACATGGCCGGAGGTCTCCCCCTTGACCCACAGCTTGCCGCGCGAGCGTGACCAGTAGGTCACCCGCCCGCTCTGGCAGGTGCGCGCCACGGCCTCGGCGTTCATCCAGGCCAGCATCAGCACCTCGCCGCTGTCCGCGTCCTGGGCGATGGCCGGGATCAGGCCCTGCTCATTGAATTTCAGGCTGGCCGGGTCAAAGCGCATCGCGGGTCCTTTCCAAGCGTCGGCACCTGGCCTATTTATGGCAGGGACGCCACGAGGGGAAGCCATGAGCGATTCCGACCTGATCAACCTCTACTCCGGCCGCATCCTCGAGCTGGCCGCCAACATTCCCCTCACCGAGCGCCTGCCCGACCCGGATGCCACCGCCAGGCGCCGCTCGCCGCTGTGCGGCTCCACCGTGACGGTGGACGTGAAGATGGAAGACGGCCGCGTCTCGGCCTTCGGGCAGGACGTGAAAGCCTGCGCCCTGGGCCAGGCGGCGGCGGCGGTGGTGGGGGGCTGCATCATCGGCCGCACCCGCACCGAGGTGGAGCGCGCCCGCGATCAGCTGCGCGCCATGCTCAAGGAGGGCGCACCCCCGCCTCAGGCCCCGTTCGACGGGCTGAAGGTGCTGGTGCCGGCGCGCGAGTTCAAGAACCGCCACGCCTCGATCATGCTGTGCCTCGAGGCCACGGCCGAGGCGATGGAACAGGCCGAAAAGGCCGCCTGCGCCTGAGCCCGGCCCGCCTCCAAAGCGCAAACATGAAAAAAACCGCCGCACTCCGGTTGCGGAGGCGGCGGCAGGTATCGGTCTGTCGAAGGGCCGGGGCGGAGAGGGGCAAAGCCCCGCCGAATGTCATGAGGCAGCACACATTCGGCCAAGCGCACCGAGGGCAGTGGCGAAGGATGCGCGCCCCGGCCGGCAGACCGCAGGCAGCTCAGAAAAGATCAGGCAGGTGCAGCCCGATGACCAGCAGCAGCCCCAGCGCGACAGCGCCGGCCATGTCGCCGGCAAGGGTGGCGGAAGATCTCTCGAAGGCGGATTTCAGCTCGATGAACATTGGGCGGCTCCCGTTTTTCAGGTTGTTTCTTGTTTGTTCTCAAAATTGCGCCGCATTGTAAAGAACTTTTTAAGAACATCCGTGAACGGAGCAGCATTTTCACCGCGAATCATGGGCGGATGACCCTGTCAGCCCACCGTGATCATGCGGATTGCCCGGTCCTGCTCCATCAGCCACAGCAGGTTGCGCACCGCCTCGCCGCGCGGGCTTTCCAGCCCCGGATCCTCCTGCAGGAGCTTGCGGGCATCGCTCTGGGCCAGGGCCATCAGCCCGGCCTGGCTTTCCAGATCGGCGATGCGAAAGCGCGGCAGGCCCGATTGCGCCGTCCCGATCAGATCGCCCGCCCCGCGCATCGCCAGATCCTCCTCGGCGATGCGAAAGCCGTCCTCGGTTTCGCGCAGGATCTCCAACCGCCGGCGCGCGGCCTCGCCCAGGGGCGGCTGATACATCAGCAGGCAGGTGGATTGCGCCGCCCCCCGCCCGACCCGGCCGCGCAGCTGGTGCAGCTGGGCCAGGCCGAAGTGCTCGGCCCGCTCGATCACCATGATCGAGGCATTGGGCACATCCACCCCCACCTCGATCACCGTGGTCGCCACCAGCAGGGAGGTCTCGCCGCGCTGGAAACGGGCCATGGCGGCGTCGCGCTCGGCCGGGGGCATCTGGCCATGCACCAGCCCCACCCGGCCCTCGCCAAGTGCGGCGCGAAGATGGCGAAAGCGCTCTTCGGCGGCGGTCAGCTCCGAAACCTCGCTTTCTTCCACCAGCGGGCACACCCAGTAGGCCTGCCGCCCCCCGGCGATCGCCTGGCGCAGGTGTTCCACCACCTCTTCCAGCCGCCCGGCCGAGACAAGCGCGGTTTTCACCGGCTTTCGCCCGGGGGGTTTTTCATCCAGCACCGAGACATCCATGTCGCCATATTGCGCCAGCGCCAGCGAGCGCGGGATCGGCGTGGCCGTCATCACCAGTACATCCGGCGCGGCCCCCTTGGCGGCCAGCTCCATGCGCTGGGCCACCCCGAAACGGTGCTGTTCGTCGATCACCGCAAGGCGCAGATCGGCATAGTCCACATCGCTCTGGAACACCGCATGGGTGCCCACCAGAACATCGATCTCGCCGCGGCGCAGCGCCTCCAGCCGGGCGGCGCGCTCGGCCCCCTTGTCGCGGCCGGTGAGGATATCCACCACCACCCCGGCCCGTTTTGCCAGCGGCGCCAGGGCCTCCAGATGCTGGCGGGCGAGAATTTCCGTGGGCGCCATCATCACCCCCTGCCCGCCCGCCTCGACCGCGATCAGCAGCGCAAGGAAGGCCACCAGAGTCTTGCCCGCGCCCACGTCGCCCTGCAGCAGGCGATTCATGCGCAGGGGCGAGGCCATGTCGGCGGCGATCTCGCGCAGGGCGCGCTGCTGGGCGGCGGTCGGGCGGTAGGGCAAGGCCTCCAGCACCTTGCGCTGCAGCCGGCCGGTGGCGCGCGAGGGCCGGCCCTTGCCGCGGCGCACCACCTTGCGCGCCAGCGCCAGCGTCAGCTGATGGGCGAACAGCTCGTCATAGGCCAGACGGGTGCGCGCCGGGGCAGCCGGGGCGAGATCGGCCATCGAACGCGGCGCATGCGCCTGCACCAGTGCCTCTGCGAAAGCGGGCCAGCGCTCGCGCGCCAGCAGCGCCGGGTCGATCCACTCGGCCATCTTCGGGACCCGCGCCAGCGCCGCCTGCACCGCCTTCGTCATCGCCTTGAGTGACAGCCCCGCGGTCAGCGGGTAGACGGGCTCGAACGGGGGGATCTCGGCGCCCCTTTCGGGGGGCAGGATGTAATCGGGGTGGACCATCTGGACGAGGCCGTCGAACAGCTCCAGCTTGCCCGAGACCACCCGCCTGTGCCCCGTGGGCAGCTGCCGCCTCAGCCAGTCCTCGCGGGGGTGGAAGAACACCAGCTGGAAGGCATGGCCGGCCTCGTCGGTGACATTCACCCGCCAGGGCCGGCCCCTGGCCCGCGGCGGCAGGTGGCTGCCCACCTCCACCTCCAGCGTGGCGGTAGCCGGCAGGGTGATCGCGGCCACCGAAGGCTGCCGGCGCCGGTCCACCACCGAATGCGGCAGGGTGAACAGCAGATCGCGCGGCTTGTGCACGTCGAGATGGGCCAGCAGCGCGGCCGTCTTCGGGCCCACGCCCTCCAGCGACTGGAGCTCCGCAAACAGCGGAAAGAGGGCCGGCGGGCGGCTCATGTGCCCTCGATCAGCTTCAGCCAGGCGTCCTCGTCGATGATCTCGACGCCCAGCGCGCGCGCCTTCTTCGCCTTCGAGCCCGCCCCCGGCCCGGCAACCACCAGATCGGTCTTTGCCGAGACCGAGCCCGAGACCTTCGCCCCCAGCGCCTCGGCACGCACCTTGGCCTCGGCGCGGGTCATCCGCTCAAGCGTGCCGGTGAACACGATGGTCTTGCCGGCAATGGGGCTGCCGGAGGTGTCGGGGGGCTGCGCCGCCACAACCTGAAGCAGGGCCACCAGCCGGTCGATCGAGGCGCGTTCTTGTTCCTGCGCAAAGGCGGTGACCAGCGAGTTGGCCATCACCTGCCCGACCCCGTCAATCGACAGCAGCTCTTCCCATTCGGGGCCGGCACGTTCCTGCGCGGCGGTGATCGCCGCCTCGAAAGCCTCCCATGTGCCGTAGTGGATCGCCAGCAGGTTCGAGGCCGCCTCGCCCACATGGCGGATGCCGAGGGCGAAGATCAGCCGGGCCAGGGGGATCCGGCGCCGCTCGTCGATGGCGGCAAACAGGTTGGCGGCGGATTTCTCGCCCCATCCGGGCTGCCGGGACAGGGGCGTGGTGCTGCGTTCGGCAAAACGGCGGACGGCTTCGTCATGGTCGAAAGCCTCCATGCCCAGAACCGCGGCCAGGCGCGTGCGGGCGGTTTCCTCGCTGCCTCTGCTGATCCGGGTCAGCACCTCGTCAAGCGTCAGCAGTGCCTTGGCCCCGGCGCGGTCGCGCTCGGCCAGGGTGAAGATGTCGGCCGGTTCGCGGACCCAGGACAGCAGGTAGAACTGTTCGACCTGGCGGCCGCCCAGGCCCTCGATGTCGAAGGCAGGGCGCGAGACGAAATGCTTCAGCTTCTCCACCGCCTGGGCGGGGCAGATCACCCCGCCGGTGCAGCGGCGCACCGAATCGCCCTCTTCGCGAATCGCCTCCGAGCCGCATTCGGGGCAGCGTTCGGGAAAGGCGTATGGCACCGCCCATTCGGGGCGACGGGAAAGATCCACATCGGCGATCTTGGGGATCACGTCGCCGGCGCGGTAGACCTTGACCCAGTCGCCCTCGCGGATGTCCCGGCCGCCGCGGATCGGGTTGCCGCTGGCATCGCGCCCGGCGATGTAGTCCTCGTTGTGCAGCGTGGCGTTGGAAACGACCACCCCGCCCACCGTTACCGGGGTCAGCCGCGCCACCGGCGAAAGCGCCCCGGTGCGGCCCACCTGGATGTCGATCTTCTCCAGCCGCGTCCAGGCGGTTTCGGCCGGAAACTTGTGGGCGATTGCCCAGCGCGGGGTGGTGGAACGATACCCCAGCCGGTGCTGCAGGCCGAGATCGTTGACCTTGTAGACCACCCCGTCGATGTCATAGCCCAGCGTGGCGCGCTGCGCCTCGATATGTGCATAGCGGGCGATCATCTCGTCGGGGCCGCGGCACAGGACGGTCAGCGGATTGACGGGGAAGCCCATCTCCCGGAAACGCTCCAGAACCTCCATCTGGGTCCGCCCCAGGGGCTCGGACACCGCGCCCCAGGCATAGGCGAAGAACTTCAGCGGCCGCGAGCGGGTGACCTCCACATCAAGCTGGCGAAGCGAGCCCGCGGCGGCGTTGCGCGGGTTGGCGAAGGCCTTTTCACCGCGCGCCGCCTGGGCCTCGTTCAGCGCCGCGAAATCGGCATGGGACATGTAGACCTCGCCGCGCACCTCCAGCAGCGCCGGTGCCCCTTCCAGCCGGTGCGGAATCTCGCCGATGGTCATGGCATTGGCGGTGACGTTCTCGCCCACCTCGCCGTCGCCGCGGGTGGCGGCCTGCACCAGCCGTCCCGCCTCGTAGCGCAGCGACAGCGACAGCCCGTCGATCTTGGGCTCGGCGGTATAGACCACCACCGAATCGCCCAGCCCAAGGAAACGGCGGATGGATTCGTCGAATTCGCGGATGTCCTCGGGCGAGAAGGCATTGGCCAGGGAATACATCCGCACCTGGTGCGTGACCTTGGCAAACCCCTCGGCCGGCGCGGCGCCGACCACATCGGAAGGGCTGTCGGGACGCTTGAGGTGGGGAAAGCGCGCCTCGATCGCCGCGTTGCGCAGTTTGAGCGCGTCATACTCGGCATCTGTGATCTCGGGCGCATCAAGCTGGTAATAGGCCCGGTTGGCACGGTTCAAAATCGCGGCCAGGCGCGCCAGTTCCTGCCGGGCCTGCTCTTCGCTCAGCCGGTCGACATCGATCCGCTCCGTCCCTGCCGCCTGCTGCCCCATCTCGCGCCTCCCGCATGTCCTGGCAAGAGTGATAGGAGCGGGCGCGCCTCAGGTCCAGAGGGGGCGGGGCCAGGCGCGCCTTCGGCCCTGTCTTCGGCCGACAAGGCGGGCCATGGCCGGGGTTCAGGCGCTGACGGCCACCTGCTCTTCGCTTTCCGCCGGCAGCGGATCGCGCAGCACATAGCCCCGGCCCCAGACGGTTTCGATGTAGTTCTGCCCCCCGGTGGCCTCGCCGAGCTTCTTGCGCAGCTTGCAGATGAACACGTCGATGATCTTCAACTCCGGTTCGTCCATGCCGCCATACAGATGGTTGAGGAACATCTCCTTGGTCAGCGTGGTGCCCTTGCGCAGCGAAAGCAGCTCCAGCATCTGGTATTCCTTTCCGGTCAGGTGCACCGGCCTGCCGCCCGCCGTCACCGTCTTGGCATCGAGGTTCACCTCCACCTCGCCGGTGCGGATGATCGATTGCGAATGGCCCTTCGAGCGGCGGATGATGGCATGGATGCGCGCCACGAGTTCTTCGCGGTGGAAGGGTTTCGTCAGGTAATCGTCGGCACCGAAGCCGAAACCCTTGAGCTTGCTTTCCGTATCGTCCGCCCCCGAGAGAATGAGGATCGGCGTATCCACCCGTGCCAGGCGCAGCTGGCGCAGCACTTCATGGCCGTTCATGTCGGGCAGGTTGAGATCGAGCAGGATCAGGTCATAGTCGTAGAGCTTGGCCAGATCGAGCCCTTCCTCGCCCAGATCCGTCGAATAGACGTTCAGGTTTGCATGCGTCAGCATCATCTCGATGCTTTTCGAGGTTGTCGGATCATCCTCCACCAGCAAGATTCGCATCGCGATGCCTCCGCTACTGTCCCGTCTTCGGCCATGATCTTTACCGCGATTGGTTAATCGGCCGTTACCGTGAGCGGAAAATTATATTCGCAACCTACGGTTGTCTATACCTTTGCAACTTGGTTACCTTGAGCGCCCGCTCCCCATGGGTCAGATGCGCGGCGATCCAGCTGTCGAGCTCTTCCTCGCTGAGCGACCAGCGCTCACGCGCCTCGCTACGCGATACCAGCCCGGCCAGCACCGCGCGCACCACCGCCGCCTTGCGCGAGGCCACCCAGCGGCGGGTATCAGGCGCGGGAAGATCGGCGCGGGTCATCACCGAGCCGTTCGCCAAGGTCACGGCCCGCGGGCCATCGGTTTTCTTAAGATACATCTGCCTACCCCTCACGGTTGCACATCCCCTTTCGACGATCAGCCTTGCCGAGGGGTGTTTAAGGCAAGGTGAAACCGGGCCTTGAGAGTAGGTGGCATTTTCCTATATTCCCTCAGATCTCAGCTACAGGCCGCGCCATGCCCCTCGACGACAACGCCGATAACCTCAATTCGCTGGGTTTCCCCAAACCCCCGGCCGAGACCCGCGTGGTCGTGGCCATGTCGGGCGGGGTGGACAGCTCTGTCGTGGCCGCCGAACTGGCGCGCGAGGGCTATGACGTGGTGGGCGTCACGCTGCAGCTTTACGATCACGGCGCGGCGCTGGCGAAAAAGGGGGCCTGCTGCGCCGGGCGCGACATTCACGATGCGCGCCGGGTGGCGGAGCATTTGAACTTCCCCCACTACGTTCTTGATTATGAAAATGTTTTTCGCGATTCGGTCATCGAGGAATTTGCCGACAGCTACCTCGGCGGCGCCACCCCCGTGCCCTGCATCCGCTGCAACGAGAAGGTCAAGTTCCGCGATCTGATGGAAACCGCCCGCGATCTGGGGGGCGACTGCATGGCCACGGGCCATTACATCCGCCGCAAACCGGGCGTGCGCGGGGCCGAGCTGCACATGGCCGCCGATCCGGCCCGCGATCAGAGCTATTTCCTGTTCTCCACCACCCGCGAGCAGCTCGAATACCTGCGCTTTCCGCTCGGGCATCTGAAGTCCAAGGCCGAAACCCGGGCGCTGGCGGCGAAATACGGACTGAGCGTGGCCGACAAGCCCGACAGCCAGGATATCTGCTTCGTCCCCGAGGGCAACTATGCGGCGGTGATCGAGAAGCTGCGCCCGGGTGCGGCCGAACCCGGCGAGATCGTGGATGTGGCGGGCCGGGTGCTGGGCACCCACCGCGGGGTGATCCACTATACCATCGGCCAGCGCCGGGGCCTCGGAATCGGCGGGCTGGCCGAGCCGCTCTACGTGGTGAAGCTGGATGTGGAGGCGCGCCGGGTGATCGTCGGCCCGAAAGAGATGCTGGCTACCCGGATCATTCCGGTGGGGGAAATCAACTGGCTGGGCGACGAGCCCTTCGACAGCCGGCCCGCCTGGGAAATGGCGGTCAAGGTGCGCTCCACCCGCCCGCCGCGCGCGGCGGTGATCCGACCCACCGGGCCGGACAGTGCCGAGGTTGAGCTTGCGGTTGCAGAAGAGGGCGTAAGCCCTGGCCAGGCCTGTGTTTTTTATGCCGCCGAAGGCAGCCGTGTATTTGGCGGCGGCTGGATCGTGAAGCGCTGAGCGGCAGGCCTCACCCGCATCTGGATGGATTCGCCTCGCCCGGTCAGCCCGTTGCGCCGGCCTCATCCAAACCCGCCAGCACCGCGCGGGCGGCGCGCAGGCCTGGGGCCTCGCCGCCGCGCCCGAGGTGCTGCATGGTGAGATCCATGGCCGCCCGCTGCGCGCGCGGATCCTCCATCACTTCGAGCACCCCGGCGGCGATGTTTCCCGGCGTGCAGGCAGCGCCCAGAAACTCTGGCACGCTGCGGGTTTCCGACACCAGGTTGACAAGGGTGACGGTATCCACCCGCAGCATCCGCGAGATCAGCGCCCGCGACAGCCAGTTCATGTCATAGGCAATGACCATCGGCGTGGAGACCGCCGCCAGCTCCAGCGAGACGGTGCCCGAGGCGGCCAGCGCCACCCCGGCGGCAGCGAAGGCGGCGCGCTTGCGGGCCTCGGCGGCCTGGATCGGCATGGTGCGCGGATCCAGCACCAGCGGCGAACCGGGCCAGCCGGCCACCAGCGCGGCCACCCTCTCGGCCACGGGGGTGGCGGCGGGCACCACCACGCGGGCCCGCGGGTGGCGGGCCAGCACCAGGCGCAGCGATTCGCCGAACACCGGGGCGAGACGCTCCACCTCGCCGCGGCGCGAGCCCGGCAGGGCCACGATGACCGGCGCCTCGCCCAGCCCTTCGCTGGCACGGAAGGCCGAAACTTCGCCGGGCGTGGGCACCGGCTCGCTCACCACCGGGTGGCCGACGAAATCGCAGCGCATCCCGGCGGCCTCCATCAGCGGCGGTTCGAACGGCAGCAGCGCCAGCACATGGTCGATCCAGCGCGCCATCTTCGCCGCCCGCCCCGGCCGCCACGCCCAGACCGAGGGCGCCACGTAATGCACCGTGCGGATGCTGCGCCCGGGGTCGCCCTCGCGCACCCGGCGCGCCACCCGAAGGTTGAAATCCGGGCTGTCGATGGTGATCAGCGCATCCGGTGACAGCCGCAGCACCTCGTGCGCGGCCTGCGCGATGCGGCGCTTCAGCTGGAGGTATTTCGGCAGAACCTCGGCCAGGCCCATCAGAGAAAGCTCCTCCATGGGAAAGAGGCTGACAAGCCCCTGTGCCTGCATCCCGGGCCCGCCGATGCCGGAAAAGCGCACCTCCGGGTGCAGCCGGCGCAGGCCGGCCATGAGCGCCCCGCCCAGCCTGTCGCCCGAAGGCTCTCCCGCGATCAGGAAGAAGTGCATGGCCCTGCCTCCCGCAGCCACAGGAACAGCCCCGCGTCGTCGCAGGCCGCGATTACCTCGTCGCGCTCCAGCACCAGAACGCCGCCGGCCTCGATCACGATCCCCGCCAATCCCGCGCGGGCCGCTGCCGCAACGGTGCCGGGGCCGATCGTGGGCAGATCGGCTCGCCGCTCCTGGCCCGGCTTGGGCGCCTTGGCAAGAAAGCCCCCGCGGGCTGCGCCCGGCAGCGCGGCCAGCATGGCATCGGTGCCCTGCGGGCCTTCGGTGGCCACCACCCGGCCGGCGGCCACCACGCAGGCCTGGCCGATATCGGCCGCGCCCAGCCTGGCCAGGGCGGCATCGGCAAGGCAGACATCGCGGCGGTGGTTGTCAGCCGGGCAGGCGCGGGTAGGAATGCCGGCCGGGGGCAACAGCTCGGGGGCGATTTCATGGGCCGCGCGAATGGCAAAGCCACGCTCCTCGAAGATTTCCAGGATGATTCGCAGCGCCGCATCGTCGCCCGAGGCAATCGCCCGGGCGATGCGAGGGGCCAGCGGGCGGGTGGCGGAATCGAGCGCACCTTCGTCCACCTCGGGGCGGCGCACCGCACCGGCCAGGCAGATCTCGTCCACCCCGCGGGCCCGGAGATCATCCAGCAGCGTGCCCAGATGCTCGATCCGGAAACGCAGCAGCGGTGCGCCGGTGGCCGCGGTGGGAAAGCCCCGCATCTCGCAGATCACGAAGGGCGCACCCCGGGCGGCCAGCCTCTCGGCCAGGCAGACCGGCAGCCGCCCCTGCCCCGCAATCAGCGCCAGCACAGACGCGCCCTCATCGGGGGGTGAGGAAGGAGCGGTCGGAGTTCGAGAGAATGAACCCGGCCAGCTCGCGCACATGGGCGCTGTCGCTTTCCTCGGCCAGCTTGCGGGCGCGGGCCTGGAAGGAGCCCTCCCCCTGGGCCAGCGCCTGATAGGCGGCCCTGAGCGCGGTGATCTCGGCACGATCCACCCCGCGGCGCTTGAGGCCCACCAGATTGAGCCCGTCCAGTTCTCCACGCGGGCCCTGCACCAGGCCGAAGGGAATCACGTCGTTGGTGACCATGGTCACCGCGCCGACGATCGCCCCGCGGCCGATACGCACGAACTGGTGGATGCCCGACAGCCCGCCGATGATCACATCGTCCTCGATCACGCAATGGCCGCCGAGCGCGGCCTGGTTGGCCATGATCACCCGGTTGCCCACCTGCGCGTCATGGCCCACATGGGCCCCGGTCATGAACAGGCAATCGTCGCCCACCCTGGTGATGCCGCCGCCGCCCTCGGTGCCGACATTCAGCGTGGCCCCCTCGCGGATGCGGTTGCGCTTGCCGATCGACAGGCGGGTCTCCTCGCCGCGATACTTGAGATCCTGCGGGATCTCCCCCACCACGGCGAAGGGAAAGATGACGGTTTCGTCGCCGATCTCGGTAATGCCGGTGACCACGGCGTGGCTCTTGATCTCCACCCCGGCCCCGAGCACCACCTTCGGCCCCACCGTGCAGAACGGGCCGATCCGGCAGCCCGGCCCGATCCGGGCCCCCTCCTCGATCAGCGCGGTGGGGTGGATCTCGGCGGTGGGGTCGATCGTCATGCGCTCAGCCCTGCTTCAGATCCAGCATGGCGGTGAAATCCGCCTCGGCGGCCATCTGCCCGTCAACCTTGGCCACTCCGTTGAACTTCCATATCTTCCCCCCCTTGCGCACCGTAGTCACATGCAGCTCCAGCACGTCGCCGGGCACCACCATGCGGCGGAACTTGGCCCTCTCGATGGCCATGAAATAGATCAGCAGATCCTTGTCGGCGAGATCCAGCTCGACCCCCACCACGATGGCCGCGGTCTGGGCCATGGCCTCGATGATGGTCACCCCGGGCATGATCGGCTTGCCGGGAAAATGGCCCTGGAAATGGGGCTCGTTCATGGTGACGTTCTTGATCCCGACGGCCGAATGCGGCGTATCGATATCGACCACCTTGTCGATCAGCAGGAAGGGGTAGCGATGCGGGATGATCCGCATGATCAGATCAAGGTCGGCGGTTGTCGGTTTGGTCGTCATGTTCTGTCCCTGGAAAGGTCGCGGCCCGTGGTAGCAACTCGCCCCGCCGTGCACAAGCGGCGGGCTATCGTTCGGCGGGCGGGATCGGCGGCGCGGGCGCGTCCGGCGCCTGATCCTGCTGCCCGGCACGCAGGGCGTTGATGCGGGCGATGGCCTCTTCGGTGATGTCGATGGCATCAGCCGAGAGCAGCACCGTGCGGCGCTCCAGGATCACCAGTGCACCGCGCTCGCGGGCAATGTCGGACAGTACGGGGGCGATGTTGTCGACGAAATCCTGACGCTCGGCGGCGCGCTGCTCCTGCAGGGCCTTCTCCTTGGCGTCCTGCTCGGCGCGAATGCGCTGGACCTTGGCGTCAAACTCGTCGGCCAGCTTGCGGAATTCGGCCGGGTCCATCGTCGGGCGCAGCTCGGTAAGCTTTCTTTCCTCGGCCACCAGCTCGGCCTCGATGCGGCGGTTCTCGGATGCCAGCGCGGCCAGCTTCTCTTCCAGTTCGCGCGTCACCCGCTGCCCGGCGATTGTGGCGGAAAAGACCCGCTCGATGTCGATCACCAGAACCGGAACACCGGCCCGCGGCAGGTTCTGCGCCCCCAGCGGCGCAGCCGCCGCGGCCGCCAGCACGATGACGAGCAGAAGCCGGAGCAGCGGGGCGCGCATTTCAGAACTGTGCGGCTATCGTCAGATCGAAGTTCTGCACCTGATCGTAGGGCATCTTGCGCAGCGCGCGCGAGAAGTTGAAGCGCAGCGGCCCCAGGCCCGTCTTCCAGAAGATCGAGACACCGGCGGTTGACCGCAGATACGGCGCGTCATCGACCAGCCCGCCATTGGT
>JALSGY010000372.1 GCA_026982515.1 Paracoccaceae bacterium | reverse complement strand
CGCGCCGTCGCTGATGCCTTGCAGGAGTGGCTCCAGCCATTGCGCATCGGCCCTGGCGAAATCGTGCAGCACGTAGCCTGCCACCCTGTCCTTGTGGCCCGGATGGCCCACGCCGATCCGCACCCGGCGGTAATCGGGGCCGATGTGCTGATGCAGCGAGCGCAGCCCGTTGTGGCCGGCATGCCCGCCGCCCTGCTTGACCCGGCACTTGCCCGGAGCGAGGTCGATCTCGTCGTGGAATACCGTGATGTCCTCGGGGGCGAGCTTGTAGAAGCGCATCGCCTCGCCCACCGACTGGCCGGAGCGGTTCATGAAGGTTTCGGGCTTGAGCAGGATCACCTTCTCGCCCCCCAGACGGCCTTCGCTGACAAGCCCCTGGAAGCGGGCGCGCCAGGGCGAGAAGCTGTGATCGGCGGCGATCCGGTCAAGCGCCATGAAACCCACGTTATGGCGGTGGCGGGCGTATTTCGCGCCGGGGTTTCCCAGTCCGACAAACAGTTTCATGCGCGGCTCCGGTTGCTTGCGCTGCGATCCAGGGTCGGAATCCTTCTAGGGCGCGGGCGTGGCGGGCGCAAATGAAAGACGGGGCCCGAGGGCCCCGCCAATGCATTTCGGGGCTGAAGGCGCGATCAGTCTGCGCCGCCTTCGGATGCGCCCTCGGCGGCCGCTTCGGCTTCACCCTCTTCGCCTTCCTCATCCGAGGCGCGCAGGCCAGACGGGGCCGAGATATTAGCGATCACGAAGTCGCGGTCGATCGTGGGCTTCACGCCCTCGGGCAGCTTGACTTCGGAGATATGCGCCACGTCGCCGATATCCATGCCGGTGAGATCGACGGTGATCTTTTCGGGGATGTCGCCGGCGGTCACCAGCAGCTCCACCTCCGGGCGCACCACTGTCAGCACGCCGCCGCGGCGGATGCCGGGGGCTGCGTCTTCGTTGATGAATTCGACCGGGATGAAAAGCGCGATCTTGGTGGTCCTGCGCAGGCGCATCAGGTCCAGATGCACCGGCAGGTCCTTGACCACGTCGCGCTGCACCTCGCGGCAGATGACGCGCACGTCCTCGTGGCCCTCGACCTTGAGGTTGAACAGCGTCGACAGGAAGCGGCCTGCCTTGAGGCGCCTGATCAGATCGTTGAAGGGGATCTGGATGGGCAGCGGATCGACGCCGCCACCGTAAACGACACCCGGTACGTAGCCCTCGCGGCGAGCTTGACGAGCGGCCCCCTTGCCTGTCCCCGTCCGTACCTGGGCGTGAAGATCTGGGATCTCACCAGCCATGGTTCTTCTCCTGAATTGGCGGGCATCCTCCAAGGGTGTATGCCCGGTGAAGCCGCGCGTATAGACGACTCTTCGGCCTTTGGAAAGGGGGTAAGGGGCACCCGGGCGGGCCTTATTCCCACTCGCCGGCAAAGCCTCTGGGCACCATCAGGATGGAGCGGTCGACCTGCTCGATATCGCGGTGGCCGCAGAAGGCCATGGAAAGATCCAGCTCGCGGTGGATGATCTCCAGGGCCTTGCTCACCCCCTTCTCGCCCATCGCGCCCAGCCCGTAGATGTAGCTGCGCCCGATATATACCCCGCGCGCGCCCATCGCCCGCGCCTTGAGCACGTCCTGCCCCGAGCGGATGCCGCCGTCCATGTGGATTTCCACCTCGCCGCCCACCGCCTCGACGATCGGCGGCAGGGCCCGGATGGAGGACAGCGCACCGTCCAGCTGGCGCCCGCCGTGGTTGGAAACCACGATCGCATCGGCCCCCACCTTCACCGCCATCTTCGCATCGTCGACCTCCTGGATGCCCTTGAGGATGAATGGCCCGTCCCACTGGGCGCGAATCTCCTCCACCTTCTTCCAGTCGAGTTGCGGGTCGAACTGTTCGGCCGTCCAGGCCATCAGAGAGCTGGTATCGCCCACGCCCTTTACGTGGCCCACGATGTTGCCG
>JALSGY010000371.1 GCA_026982515.1 Paracoccaceae bacterium | reverse complement strand
GGTGGAGATCTCGCGCGGGGCACGGGTAGAGGTGGTGCGCGCCCGCCGCGAGGTGATCGTGGCGGCCTCGGCGATCAATTCGCCGAAGATCCTGATGCTTTCCGGTATCGGCCCGGCGGCGCATCTGGCCGAGCACGGGATTGCGGTTCTGGCCGACCGGCCCGGGGTGGGTGCCAACCTGCAGGACCATCTGGAGGTCTACATCCAGCAGGCCAGCCTGCAGCCGGTCACGCTCTACAGATACTGGAACCTGTGGGGCAAGGCGATGGCCGGGCTGCAGTGGCTGCTGGCCAGGAGCGGGCTGGGCGCCTCGAACCATTTCGAGAGCGCCGGCTTCATCCGCTCGCGCGCCGGGGTCGAATACCCCGACATCCAGTTCCATTTCCTGCCCATGGCGGTGCGCTACGACGGCAAGGCGGCGGCCGAGGGGCACGGCTATCAGGCCCATGTGGGGCCGATGCGCTCGCTCTCGCGCGGGTGGGTGCGGCTGCGTTCGGCCGATCCTGAGGAGCCGCCGCAGATCCGCTTCAACTACATGAGCGAAGAGCAGGACTGGATCGATTTCCGCCATTGCGTGCGCGTTACCCGCGAAATCTTCGCCCAGCCTGCCTTCGCGGCCTATCGCGGCCGGGAAATCCAGCCCGGAGAGGCAGTGCAATCCGACGACGAGATCGACGATTTCCTGCGCGGCCACGTGGAAAGCGCCTATCACCCCTGCGGCACCTGCCGGATGGGCCGGCGCGATGACAAGATGGCGGTGGTGGATCCGCAGGGCAGGGTGATAGGGGTGAGTGCGCTGCGGGTGGCGGACTCCTCGATCTTTCCGCGGATCACCAACGGCAACCTGAATGCCCCCTCGATCATGGTGGGGGAAAAGATGGCGGATCATATCCTCGGGCGAGAGCCGCTGCCGCGTGAAGAGGCGCAGGCGTGGATCAACCCGAGGTGGGAAATTTCCGACAGATGACACGCGAATGATGCCCGGTGCGGTTCATTGTGTATTCTGTGGGTAAGAATCGGGGCCCGGAAAAGGGCACCCTTGTTGAATGGGAGGAAGAATAATGACGAAAGAGCTTGAATATTACGGGAAAAAGGTGGCCCGCGGGCTGATGGACCGGCGCGCCTTCATGGGGCGGGCGGCGGCGCTCGGGGTTTCGGCTCCGCTCGCCGGCACCATCCTGGCCAGCGCGGTTCAGGCGGCCGGCCCGATGCGCGGCGGCACGCTGAAGGCAGGCATGCAGGGCGGCGAAAGCACCAACAGCCTCGATCCGGCCACCTGGGCCTCGGACGTGCCGATCAGCTTCGGCCGCACCTGGGGCGAGACGATGGTGGAGGTCGGCCCTACCGGCGAGATCGAGTTCCGCATCGCCGAAAGCGTCGAGGCCTCGCCCGACGCCAGGACCTGGACCTTCAGGATCCGCGAGGGGGTGGAGTTTCACAACGGCAAGACGGTGACCCCCGATGACGTGGTCAAGACGCTGCAACGCCATTCCGACGAGAACTCCAAGTCGGGCGCGCTGGGGATCGTCAAGGGCATCGAGGACATGAAGGCGGACGGTCAGTACGTGGTGCTGACGCTGGGTTCGGCCAATGCCGACCTGCCCTATCTGCTGGCCGACTACCATCTGATGATCCAGCCGGGCGGCGGGCTCGACGCCCCCGACGCCGGTATCGGTACCGGTCCCTACCGGGTGGCCGAGAACCAGCCCGGCGTGCGCCACGTGGGCACGCGTTTCGAGAACTACTGGGACGCCGACAACCGCGGCTTCGCCGATACCGTGGAGATTACCGTGGTCAACGATGCCACGGCCCGTCTGGCGGCGCTGCAGTCGGGTCAGGTGCACATGATCAACCGGGTGGAGCCCAAGGTGGTCGACCTGATCAAGCGGGTGCCCGGGGTGACGGTGCGCAATGTCTCGGGCCGGGGCCATTACGTGTTCATCATGCAT
>JALSGY010000370.1 GCA_026982515.1 Paracoccaceae bacterium | reverse complement strand
GTCGGACGTTACGGGGAATCACCGTCTCAAACACCAGATCGCCAAGATTCTCGCGCGCATCCGCCTCCACCTGCTGCGACAGGTTGTTGCGCCTGTCATACATCGTCAGAACGATTCCCTCTATCCGCAGCTTCGGATTGGCCGTCTGCCGGATCTGGCGCACCGTCAGCAGCAGCTGCGACAGGCCCTCGAGCGCGAAGAACTCGCTTTGCAGCGGCACCAGGATGGAATGCGCCGCCACCATCGCGTTGATGGTCAGCAGGCTGAGGGATGGCGGGCAGTCGATCAGCACGAAATCGAAGCCGAAATCATCCATCCCGCGCTGACGCAGGGCATCGTGCAGCAGGAAACTGCGTTTCTCGTTGGAGACCATCTCGATGTCGGCGGAGCTGAGATCCGTGGTCGCGGGGGCGATCCAGAGCCCCTCGATCGGGGTTGGCTTTACTACATCTTGTATCGGTGCATCATCAAGCAACAAATCATAGGTGCTGACCTCGCGCAGATCCTTGCCGATCCCCAGCCCGGTGGAGGCGTTGCCCTGCGGGTCGATATCCACCAGCAACACCGAAAGCCCTTCTTCCGCCAGGGCCGCGCCAAGATTGACGGCAGTAGTCGTCTTGCCCACGCCGCCTTTCTGGTTGACCACTGCGATGATTTTCGGGCCGGGCGGCCGGGTTGGGTCAGACACGCCTGATATCTCCAAGGCTAAGAATTACGGCGCTGCCGTCCGTGATGCTGGGGTATTCTTCGCTCTGAAACGACCACGTTTCAAGCGCTTCCGAAAGCTCGTCGCGAAAAGATTCCCCCTTGGGGAAAAGCGCCTGCCCGCCCGGCTTCAGATGACGTTCAGCCTGGGGCAGAAGGCGCGCCAGCGGGGCCAGGGCGCGGGCCGAAAGCACATCGGCCTGCAGCGGCGCGGCTTCTTCGGCCCGTTCGGCCAGCACGCGTGCCGGCAGGCCCAGCTCGCGGACAACGGTGCGCAGAAAGGCTGCCTTGCGCTGGTCGGATTCGACGCAAGTGACCCGCAGCCCCGGCGCCCTTTCCATTGCCATAATGGCGATCACCAGCCCCGGAAAACCGCCGCCCGCGCCCAGATCGGCCCAGTGGCCTTCGTGGTGGCGCGCCAGGGCAAACAGCTGAGCGGAATCCAGAAAGTGCCGTCTCCATATGGTGGGGAGCGTGGATTTCGCCACAAGATTTATGGAAGGATTCCACTTCTTCAGCAGATGCTCATAGGCGGCGAGGCGCTCCAATGTTTCACGTGAAACATCCACGGCACGGAGAAACGCGCGCTGCTCCTCTCCAAGACCGTTCATGCGGAGCGCCGCTTTTCGCCCTGCCGCAGACGCGCCAGAATCAGGGTAAGCGCGGCCGGTGTCATCCCCTCTACCCGCGCCGCCTGCGCAAGGGTGGCTGGCCGGGCCCGGCTGAGCTTGCTTCGCAGTTCGTTGGAAAGACCCCCCAGGGCGGAATAATCGAAATCCTCCGGGATCTTCTGCGCCTGATCGCGGCGCATGGCCTCCACGTCGCGCTCCTGCCGGGCGATATAATGGGCATATAGCGCATCTTTTGCCGCCTGCTCCCGCGTCGCTTCGTCGATTTCCGAAAGCGTCGGCTCAAGCCTCAGCAGATGTTCGAAGGTCACGCCGGGGAAGGACAGGAGATCATGGGCCGAGCGGCGCCCGCCGTCCTCGGCCACCTTGATGCCCGCGGCGGCGGCCTCTTTCGGGGTGAATGTGGCTTCCTTCAGGCGGGCTCTGGCAGCTTCCAGCCTTTCCATTTTCTCAAGGAAATGCCGCCTGCGGCCCTCGGAAACGCAGCCGATGGCGATTCCCTTGGAGGTCAGCCGCTGATCGGCGTTGTCAGCACGCAGCGAAAGCCGGAACTCGGCGCGCGAGGTAAACATGCGGTAGGGTTCGCTCACCCCCCTGGTCACCAGATCGTCGATCATCACCCCG
>JALSGY010000369.1 GCA_026982515.1 Paracoccaceae bacterium | reverse complement strand
GAGCTGGTGATCGCCCAGGATGCCCTGGCGCTCATGAACCGGGCGTGAAATTTCCTTTGACTTTTTCACGGACGGGGCGTGAAATTCAGATGGATTTTTTCACGCGGGGATCGACATGCCCTCTGCTGCCACCCTCGGAGCCGACCTGCGCGCCCTGCGCAGGGCACGCGGGCTGACGCTGGAGGAGATGGCCCGGCGGATCGGCCGCTCGGTGGGCTGGCTCAGCCAGGTGGAGCGCGACATCTCTTCGCCCGACGCCACCGATCTCAAGCGCATCGCCGATTTCCTCGGAGTGCCCATGTCGATCTTCTTCGGCACATCGCCCGCCCCCGAGGAGGAGGCCGGGCTGATCGTCCGCGCGGCCCACCGCCGGCACATCGGCCAGCGCTCAGGCGGCCTGATCGAGGCCCTGCTCTCGCCCGACCTGACAGATGACTTCGAGGTCATCCACTCCCGTTTCATGCCAGGCGCGGAGCGGCGCGTCTCCCTCTCGCGCCCCACCCGGGAGCTGGCCTGCATGATCTCCGGCAAGCTCGACATCTGGATCGACGAGCGCCCCTTCACGGTGGCTGCCGGCGACAGTTTCCGCATCCGCGGCCAGTCCCTGCGCTGGGCCAACCCCTATCCGGAACCGGCGGTGGCGATCTGGGTCATCGCCCCACCCGTCTACTGAGGCCGGGGATGCCGGACCGCGTCCCATATCGCCCTCCCCGGAGCCGCCGCCTCTCGCCGCACCCGCTTCTTCTGTCGGAAAATACTCCGGGGGAGCGCGAGGGGGCAGCGCCCCCTCGCCTTCACCCGGCGGCACGAGCGGGCCGGACCATGAGGGGAGGCTCCCATGACACAGGTTCCTGAAAGCGCACGGGTGGTGATCATCGGCGGCGGGGTCATCGGCTGTTCGGTGGCCTGGCATCTGGCCGAGGCCGGGTGGAAGGATATCGCGCTGCTCGAGCGCAAGCGCCTGACCAGCGGCACCACCTGGCATGCGGCCGGGCTGATCGGGCAGCTGCGCGCCACCGCCACCATGACCAGGCTGGCCAAGTATTCGGCCGATCTCTATGCCCGGCTGGAGGAGGAAACCGGCATCGCCACCGGCATGCGCCGGGTGGGCTCGATCACGGTGGCGCTAACCGGCGAGCGCCACGAAGAACTCAGGCGTCAGGCCTCGATGGCACGCGCCTTCGGGGTGGAGGTGGAGGAAATCACCCCCCCGGAGATCGCAGAGCGCTATCCGCATCTGAACGTCGCAGACGTGGTGGGCGGGGTTTTCCTGCCCGGCGACGGCCAGGGCGATCCGGCCAACATCGCGCTGGCCATGGCACGCGGGGCGGCGCAAAAAGGGGTGCGCGTGCTGGAAAACACCCGTGTGCGTGCCATTCGCCGTGAAGGACGGCGGGTGACGGGCGTGGAATGGGAAAGCGGCGAGGCGCGTGGCCGCATCGCCGCCGAACATGTTGTCAACTGCGCCGGCATGTGGGGGCGCGAGGTGGGGCGCATGGCCGGTGTCAACGTGCCGCTGCAGGCCTGCGAGCATTTCTACATCGTGACCGAGGCCGTCGAGGGGCTCGGCCGGCTTCCGGTGCTGCGGGTTCCGGACGAGTGCGCCTATTACAAGGAGGATGCGGGCAAGCTGATGCTCGGGGCCTTCGAGCCGGTGGCCAAGCCCTGGGGGCTGGACGGGATCCCCGAGGATTTCGAGTTCGACCAGCTGCCCGAGGATGTCGAGCATTTCGCCCCCATCCTCGAGGCCGCCGTCCGGCGGATGCCGCTGCTGGAACGGGCCGGGATTCACACCTTCTTCAACGGGCCCGAAAGCTTCACCCCCGACGACGCCTATCACCTGGGCCTGGCGCCCGAATGCGACAATTTCTGGGTCGCTGCCGGGTTCAACTCGGTCGGGATCCAGTCGGCGGGTGGCGCGGGGATGGCGCTGGCGCAGTGGATGGAAGACGGCGAAAAGC
>JALSGY010000368.1 GCA_026982515.1 Paracoccaceae bacterium | reverse complement strand
CCCCTTGGCATTGCGCCCCTCGCGGCCGAATTCCGGCTGGCCCAGCAGGATGTCGGCCGGGGTGTCGTCGGCCTCGGGCACCCGCTTCCAGCCCAGCACCCGGTGATGCCCGGTATCCGACACCCAGAGAGAGCCGTCCGGGTGCAGGCACACGCCGCGGGGCCCGAACATGCGGTGCGGCTCGGGCGAGATCGAATCCACCAGCGCCCCGCCATCGCTGCCCAGGATCACCCGCGCGCCCGCAGGCTCCAGCAGCGGTGTCCCTTGCGTGATGGTGCCGGGGGCTTTCAGCGGGCTGAAAGATGGCGAGAGAGAAACCCTCATGTGACGATCCTGACTTCTATGTTGTGGCCCTTGACCCGCACCCCGTGGGGCTGCAGCTGCACCTCGGGCGCGGTCAGGCATTCGCCGCTTTCCAGCGCGTATCGGAAGCCGTGGAACGGGCAGGTGATGATCGCCTCGGTAATGTCGCCGTCGGTCAGTTCCAGCCCCATGTGGGCGCAGGCGTTCTTGAACGCGCTGATCCGGTCGCCGAAACGCGACAGGATCACCGAATGGCCATCCACCTCGACAAAGCGGGTTTCGCCATCCTGAAGATCGGCGAGCGTCGCCGCCCGGCGCCATTCGTCATCCTTGTAATTGGCGAAGGGCGAGGTGAATTTCACCGTGTCCGCCCCGCCACCGCCCAGGCCCTTGGCCTGTTTTATCTTGGTGATTTCCGGCACGTTGTCCTGGATCGCCTTCTTGACCCCGGCGTAAAAGGTCAGCTGCGAGGCCGGGCAGCCGTCGCAGGCCCCGAGGAAGCGGATCTCTGCGCTGTCGCCCTCGACTGCCACCACCTCGGCATCGCCGCCGTGGCTGGCCAGCATCGGGCGCACGGTTTCCAGCGCCGCCTCGACACGTTCAAAGAGCGATGGCTTCAGGATGCCGTGGCGGCGCAGAACTGCGTAAACCACCTCGTCGGCGGCCGCCTCGCGCAGGGCCGCACCGAACCCCGGCACCTCGCGCAAGGATCGGATCAGCCGGCGAAAGGCCTCGGCGTTGAGCGCATCCACCGCCGCCACCAGCGCTTGCGCGCCGCTCTGTGCGGCCTCGTCCCATTGCTCGGGCAGCGCCTCAAGCGCCCGCAGATCGCCCAGCAGACGGTCCAGGTCTGGCGCTTCAGTGCTCGCTGATCCCCCATCCGCCATGATCTCAGGCGTATTTCAGGTCTTTGAACAGGATCGGCTGGATGAACCCCGCCACGGCGCCCGCCGCGATTGCGCCCAGCCAGATCGTCGTCAGCTTGCCGACGATCACGCCGGCCACGATCCCGATGAAAGCCCCGAGGACCATCTGACGGATGACTTTCTTGTTTTCTTTGAAAAGCTTGCCCGCAAAGAAGAGTTTTGCGGAATTCATCGCCATGCCTAGCATCGCATGCTCCCTACATAGTGTTGATATTTGCCAGAAGAATGACCGTGATCACGACCGCAAGGCCCCCGGCCAGCAAACCGTAGAGCCCGCCCATATAGGCCGCCAGTTCGGCGCCCAGGGCTTCCTTTCCGATGCGCAATCCAGACAGCGCGCCCGCGGCCACCGCCGCCAGGATGCCCGCAATGAATGCCACGACAATTGTCATTTGTTGATCCTCAAGTTGTTTCTCCTCATTGTAATCCGCTGCGTTCCAGGACGCTGGACGGGCCGAGCCCCTCGCGCAGTTCGCGGATCGCCTCTTCCACCGCCTCGGCCTTGTCCGCCGCCTGCCGTTCCCGAAAGACCTGCCGGGCCTCTTCCAGCAGCGCGATCGCCCTCTGCAGGTTGTCGCGGTTGCCGGCCTCGGGATGTTCCGGGTCGTCGGGCAGGTTGGCCAGGCAGTTGGCCTTGTTGGCGATGGTGTTGGCGTATTCCTCGGGCATGTCGCGCAGGGTGCGCACCTTCAGCGCCTCGTCATAGGCTTCCAGTGCGCGAAAGCCGTTTTCGACGCGGTGCGACGA
>JALSGY010000367.1 GCA_026982515.1 Paracoccaceae bacterium | reverse complement strand
TGGTTCGCCCCCCCCCTCACCCGGCCGCGATGCACATCGATCCCGGTCACCTCGCAATTCTGGATCAGGTCCACCCCGCGGGCATCGGCCGCCCGCGCGTAGCCCCAGGCAACCGCGTCGTGGCGCGCGGTGCCGCCGCGCGGATGAAAGAGCCCACCCAGGACCGGGAAGCGGCTGTTGTCGAAATCCAGGTACGGCAGCAGGCGCCGAACCCCCTCGCGGTCGAGCAGGACCGCATCATCCCCCTGGTTGACCATCGCATTGCCGCGGCGGGCAGCCGCGTCGCGCTGGGCGTCGGAATGAAACAGGTTGATGAGCCCGCGCTGGCTGTGCATCACGTTGTAATTCAGATCGGCCTCCAGCCCCTCCCACAGTTTCAGCGAATGGCTGTAGAACTCGGAATTTCCCGGCAGGAAGTAATTGGCCCGCACGATGGTGGTGTTGCGCCCGATGTTGCCGCCCCCGAGATAGCCCTTTTCGAGCACGGCGACATTGGTCATCCCGTGATTCCTGGCCAGGTACCAGGCGGTGGCCAGCCCATGCCCGCCGCCGCCGATGATCACGATGTCATATTCGTTCCGGGGCGCGGGGTCGCGCCAGAGGGGTTCCAGCCGCGGTTGCCCGTCACCCCCTCCCACAACACCCTCAAGGCCGAATAGCGCATGATCCCCCCGTCCTTGCAGCCAGAAAAGCAGCCCCGGGGCCATTATTCAACGCGTGTATGTCCTGGCCCGGCCGGCCGCGACATGGGAATGCCGCTTCGCGACCTGCCGTGCGGAGGAGGCGATGGCCCCGGCCTACACCTTGGTCGCCATGTGCGGGGGCGCGATGGTGCGGCGCTTGAGCACGGCCTCGCGCCAGGTGATGAAGGTGACCGAGCCGAGGATGATCGCCCCGCCCAGCACCACCCAGCCATCCACCGGCTCGCCAAAGGCCGCCGCCCCCAGCACCACCGCCCACAGCAGTTGCAGGAAGGTTACCGGCTGGGTCACCGTCACCGGCGCGGCCTGGAAGGCCAGGGTCATGGTGTAATGGCCGGCGGTGGCGAAACAGGCCACCAGGAACATCCAGCCCATCTGCGCCAGGGTCGGGGGCACCCAGACCGCATAGGCGAAGGGCGCCAGCCCGATGGTGACGGTGATCGAAAGCATCCCCACCACCACCGCGGGCGAGACCTGTCCGCTCATGCGCTTGGCGATCAGGTAGGAGGCGGCGAAGAATACCGCCGTGCCCAGCATCGCCAGGTGGCCGGGCGAGATTTCGCGGAACCCCGGGCGCAGGATCACCAGCGCCCCGAGCAGCGCCACCACCACCGCGATCAGCCGGCGCGTGGCCAGTGTCTCGCCCAGAAACAGCGCCGCCCCGAGCGTGACATAGACCGGCGCGAGGTAGTTCATCGCCGTCACTTCGGCGATCGGGATCCGGGCCATGGCGTAGAACCACAAGATCACCCCGAAGCTGTGAACCAGCCCGCGCAGGGCGAAGGCGCTCAGCGCCCGGCCATCGAGCCGGGCCCGCAGCATCGGGCGCAGCATCGGCACCAGAAGCACCAGCCCCAGCAGGTAGCGCAGGAACGCCCCCTCGGCCGCCGGCAGACGGTTGCCCACGAGCTTGACGATGGCAGTGACGGCGACGAAGCACAGCCCCGTCACCACCATCCAGAAGATGCCGGCCAGCGGCCGGTCGGCGGATCCGGTCATGGGGGCAGCTTCCGCCGGATCGGCGGCAGGCACAAGCCCGATTCGGCGCGCTCAGAGCTGCGCGATCACCTCTTCGGAGACATCGAAATTGGCGGTGACGCGCTGCACGTCGTCGTCGTCCTCGAGCGCCTCGATCAGCTTCATCAGCTTCTGCATGCCCTCGAGATCGAGCTCCACCGTGGTGGTGGGCCGCCACACCAGCTTGGCGCTTTCCGAGGGGCCGAGCAGTTCGTCCAGCGTATTGGACACCGCGGCCAGATCGGTGGCCTCGGTCCAGATGATATAGCCGTCATCGGTGTCTTCAACGTCTTCCGCGCCGGCCTCGATCGCCGCTTCCATGACCCGCTCCAGATCGCCGATACCCAGCGGATAGCGGATCTCGCCCTTGCGCTCGAACATGAAGCTGACCGAGCCGGTCTCGCCCAGGGAGCCGCCGTGCTTGGTGAAGATCGAACGCACCGAGCTGGCGGTGCGGTTGCGGTTGTCGGTCATCGCCTCGACGATCACCGCCACCCCGCCGGGGCCGTAGCCCTCGTAGCGGATCTCCTCGTAATCGGCGCCCTCGCCGGCCTGGCTCTTGTTGATGGCGCGCTGGATCACGTCCTTGGGCACCGAGTTCGAACGCGCCTCCTTGATCGCCAGACGCAGGCGGGGGTTCTTGTCCGGGTCGGGGTCGCCCATCTTGGCGGCCACGGTGATTTCCTTGGACAGCTTGGAAAACAGCTTTGCCCGGGCCGCATCCTGCCGCCCCTTGCGATGCTGGATGTTCGCCCATTTAGAATGGCCCGCCATGCGCCCGTTCCCCGAATGATTTCAGCCTTCGGGCTTCTATATGTCACCGCGCGGGCGGGCTGCAAGCCTTGGCGGCGTTGCAATTGCCCGCCGCTTCAGCTTGTGTGGCGCTGAAAGCCGGAGCACATCCATGACCAGTGACCAGATCATCCTGTTTGCCCTGTTTACCGCCGTCTTCGGCCTGCTGCTGTGGGGGAAATTCCGCTATGATCTGGTGGCCTTCGCGGCGCTCATGGCCGGGGTGGTGCTGGGGGTGATCCCCGCCAGGGAGGCCTTTGCCGGTTTCGGGCACCCGGCCACGCTGGTGGTGGCGCTGGTGCTGGTGGTCTCGGCGGGGCTGGTGCGCTCGGGGGTGGTGTTCCTGATCACCCGCACGGTGGTGGACGCCAGCCGCAGCCTCGGCGCGCATATCGCGCTCATGGGCGCGGTCGGGGGCATCCTTTCGGCCTTCATGAACAACGTCGCGGCGCTGGCGCTGCTGATGCCGGTAGACATCCAGACCGCGCGCAAGGCCGGCCGGACCCCGGCGCTGAGCCTGATGCCGCTGTCGTTCGCCACCATTCTCGGCGGCATGGTGACCCTGATCGGCACACCGCCCAACATCATCATCGCCACGATCCGCGAGGATGCCCTGGGCGCGCCCTTCGCTATGTTCGATTTCGCCCCGGTAGGCGGGATCACGGCCATTGCCGGGCTGGCCTTCGTGGCGCTGGTGGGCTGGCGGCTGATCCCGGCCCGGCACACCGGCGGCAAGAGCCGCGGCCCTCTTGACGAAATCGGAGATTACATTGCCGAACTGACGGTGCCGGGAGGCAGCAAGGCGATCGGCAAGCGGGTGCGCGAGCTGAGCGAGGTGGCCGAGAAGAACGACGTGGCGATTCTGGGGCTGGTGCGCGACGGCAAGCGCCGCTACGGCACCCAGCGCAATACCGTCATCCGCGAGGGCGACGCGCTGGTGCTGGAGGCCACACCCGAGGCGCTGGACGAGTTCCGCTCGGCCCTGGCACTGGGCTTCGTCGAGCGCGAGCGCGAAGAGCGGCTGCGCGCCGAGGGCGAGGGGCTGAGCGTGATCGAGGTGGTGGTCACGGAAGATTCGCGCATCCGCGGCAAGACGGCCCAGGCGATCGGGTTGAGCTGGCGCCAGCAGACGGTTCTGCTGGGCATCTCGCGCCGCGGCCGGCGGATCACCCGGCAGGTGCGCAAGACGCCGATCCGGGCCGGCGACATCCTGCTGCTGCTGGTGCCGCAGGAAAGGGCCGACGAGGTGGTGGAATGGCTGGGCTGCCTGCCGCTGGCCGAACGCGGGCTGGCGGTGACCGACAGCAGCAAGGTGTGGCTGGCCACGGGGCTGTTCGGCGCGGCGGTGGCGGCGGCCAGCTTCGGGCTGCTCTATCTGCCGGTGGCGCTGGGGCTGGTGGTGATCGCCTTCGTGCTGGCCCGCATCGTGCCGCTGTCGGAGATCTACCGCCATATCGAATGGCCGGTGGTGGTGCTCCTGGGTTCGATGATACCGCTGGGAGCGGCACTGGAGGCCTCGGGCGGCACCGAACTGATCGCCGGGGCGCTGGTCGGCCTCACCGAGGGGCTGCCGGCATGGGTTATCCTCACGGTGCTGATGGCGGTGACGATGACGCTCTCGGACGTGCTCAACAACACCGCCACCACCATCGTGGCCGCCCCGGTGGGCATCCAGATGGCGCAATCGCTCGGGGTTTCTCCCGACCCGTTCCTGATGGCGGTGGCGGTGGCGGCCTCCTGCGCCTTCCTCACGCCCATCGGACACAAGAACAACACCCTCATCCTCGGGCCCGGCGGCTATGGTTTCGGCGATTACTGGCGCATGGGCCTGCCGCTGGAAATCATCGTGGTGGCGGTCTCGATCCCGGCAATCCTGGTGTTCTGGCCGCTTTGAAGAATGGCGCGAAGGGAGGGGGCCGTCTGCCCCCTCTTTGCCCTGCGGGCAAATTCACCCCCGAGAGTATTTCGTGGCAAGATGAAAGGGGCGGCGCCGGGCTCACAGCGGCCAGATGAACGGGATCAGCGCCGAGGCCAGCAGCCCCACCGACAGGTTGAGCGGAATACCGACCCGCAGGAAATCGGTGAAACGGTAACCTCCGGGGCCATAGACCAGCATGTTGGTCTGATAACCGATGGGTGTGGCGAAGCTGGCCGAGGCGGCCACCATCACCGCCACCACCAGCGGGCGCGGATCCACGCCCAGGGTGCTGCCCAGCCCGATGGCGATGGGGGTGATCACCACCGCCACCGCGTTGTTGGAGACCAGTTCGGTGAGCACCGATGTCAGCAGATAGACGGCCCAGACGATCAGGAAGGGGGACAACTGGCCGAACAGGGGGGCAAGGGCCTGCACGATCAGCCCCACCGCGCCCGAGCTTTCCAGCGCCGCGCCCACGGCCAGCATGGCGAAGATCAGCGCCAGCAGGCGACCGTCGATGAAGGAGAACGCCTCGTCGGCGTCGATGCAGCCGGTGACCAGCACCAGCGCCACTGCAGCTACCGCCAGCAGCAGGATTGGTGCCACGCCAAGGGCGGCCAGCACCACCACCCCCAGCAGCGCAGCCAGGGCGACCGGCGCATGTTTGCGGCGAAAGGCGCGCGCCGTGGGGCGCGAGACATCGACCATGTTCATGTCGGCCGCCAGACGCTGAATGTCGGCCGGCGCGCCTTCCAGCAGCAGCGTATCGCCCACCCGCACCACAAGATCGTCGAGCTGACCCGAGATGTTCTGGTTGCGCCGGTGCACCGCCAGCGGGTAGACGCCGTAGCGCCGCCGCAGCCGCAGCTCTCCCAGTGATCGGCCGATCATCCGGCAGCCCGGGCTGATCAGCACCTCCACCGTTTCGGTCTGCACCGAGGAGAGCTTCTCGACGCTGGCCAGATGGCCGCTTTTCTGCAACTCCAGCAGTTCGGCCATCTCGGTGCGCAGCACCACCCTGTCGCCCGCCTCCAGCACCACCGAATCGAGATCGCGGCGCAGCGAGGCATCGCCGCGCAGCACGTCGACGAGCCGCACCCCGTCGCGCCTGAAACGCGCCACCTCGGTGACCTTGCGCCCGATCAGCTCGCTGCCTTCGGGGATCACCACCTCGGTGAAGAACTTCATCTTCGAACGCCCCGACAGCAACGTCGCCATGGAGGCGCGCTCGGGCAGCAGGCGCGGCGCGATGAAGCGCAGGTAGATCATCCCCCAGCCCACCAGCGCCAGGCCCAGCGGGGTGATCTCGAAGATGGTGAAGGGGCGCAGGCCCTCGGCCCGGGCCATCCCATCGACCAGCAGGTTGGTGGAGGTGCCGATCAGCGTCAGGGTGCCGCCGAGGATTGCCGCATAGGACAGCGGAATCAGCAGCTTGGAAGCGGCCACCCCCATCTTGCGCGCCAGCTGCACGAAGACCGGAATCATCACCACCACCACCGGGGTATTCGACACGAAGGCCGAGGCGACGACGACGAACATCATCAGCGCTCCCACCGCCAGCGCCGGGCGGGCCTCGGCATGGCTTTCGGCCAGGTGGGTGAAGCGGTCGAGCGCGCCGGTACGCACCAGCGCCCCCATGACGATGAACATCGCCGCGATCGTCCAGGGCGCGGGGTTGGAAAGCACCTCCAGCGCGCGCTCGTAGGGCAGCACCCCCAGCACCAGCATCAGCGCCGCCCCGGCAATCGCCACCACCTCGGCCGGGTAGCGTTCGCGCAGGAACATCGCGAACATCAGCGCCACCACGCCGAGCGTGAGGATGGCCTGGGCGGTGGGGCTGAGGGAGATGAGCTGTGCCATGGTCCTGCCGTCCGGTCAGCGGGCATTGTCGCCCGGATGGGGTCGGGCATCAAGCGGCGGATCGCCTCACGGCATCTCCGGGCGCAACAGCCCGCCCAGCCGCACCGGGGCAACCCGCAGGGCCTTGCCGCTGCGCTCGTCCGCCTCGACGAACAGGCCCGCAAGCGTGGCCTCTCCGGCGGCCGGCGAAAACCGCCCCTTCCCCATGCCGGTGACGAAGCGGCGCATCGGCTCTTCCTTGTCCATACCGATCACCGAGTTGTAATCGCCGCACATGCCGGCATCGGTCAGGTAGGCGGTGCCGCGCGGCAGGATCATCGCATCGGCCGTGGGAACATGGGTATGGCTGCCCACCACCACGCTGGCGCGGCCATCGCAGAAATGGCCCATGCCCATCTTCTCGGAGGTCGCCTCGCAGTGGATGTCCACCAGGCTGGCGCTGACCATCCCGCCCAGCGGATGCGCCCGAAGCACCGCATCGATGGCCGAGAACGGATCATCGAAGGGGCGCTTCATGAACACCTGCCCCAGCACCTGCGCCACCAGCACCTTGCGCCCGCCGGGAGCGGCGAAGACGCGCGCCCCCTTGCCCGGCGCTGTCTTTGCATAGTTGATCGGGCGCAGGATCCGCGGCTCCTGCTCGATGAACTGCAGCATGTCCTTCTGGTCGAAAGCATGATCGCCCAGGGTCAGGCAATCGACCCCCGCCTCCAGAAGCTGTGCCGCATGTGCCGCCGTCAGTCCGGCGCCGTTGGAGGCGTTCTCGCCGTTGACCACGACAAAATCCGCCCGCAGCTCCTCGCGAAGCTTGGGCAGGCGCTCGATGACGGCCTTGCGGCCGGAACGGCCGACGATATCGCCCAGATAAAGAAGTTTCATGCCCGAGTGCTATGGCCCTGCCCCGCCCGTGACAAGAGCGGAAAGCCCGGTGTGCGCGATCTCTCTTCTTCTGTCCGGAAATACTCCCGTGCAGCGGATGGGGTTCATGCCTCCGGCGGGGATATTTGCAAGGCATCGAAGATCGAGACCGAAAGGAATGGCCCGGCGGCCGTTTCAGGAGAAACGGCGCGCACCCTTTTCGGTCACCACCGCATCGAGGCGCTGGTCGGTGGGCTCCACCGGCAACGGGCGTTCGGCCTCCTGGGCGGCGTAGGCCAGCCCCACCGCCAGAACCGGGCCGGCGCGGCGCAGCTTCTCCAGCGTCCGGTCGTAGAAGCCGCCGCCGTAGCCCAGCCGGTATCCGGCCGCATCAAAGGCCACCAGCGGCACGATGAGCACACGGGGAACGATCTCTTCGCCCTCCACCGGCACATCGGCGCCGAAGGGGCCCGGTTTCATCGCCGCGCCGGGGTGCCAGCGGTGAAAGGCCAGCGGCCGCCCCGCACCGAGGATCACCGGCACGCCGACCGGGCCGTGGTGGCTGATCTGCGCCATTGCCGGCAGGGGGTTGATCTCGGAGCGCATGGGCATGTAGCCGGCCACCGGCCGCCCCGTCAGCGGGGCGAGGAGCGTCAGCAGATGGCGATTCGCCTCCGCGTCGCCGCCGGCCGCCTGCGCCGCCTTGCGCCGTTCCAGCGCCGCCTTGCGGGCCTGCTGCTTGAGCGTGGCGATATCCTCCCCGGTCATGCCGGCCTCACATCAGGAACATGGCCGCGAGACCGAGGAAGGCGAAGAAGCCGACCACATCGGTAACGGTGGTCACGAAGGCGCCGGAGGCCAGGGCCGGGTCAATGTCGAGCTTTTCGAGAACTACCGGGATCAGGATCCCGGCCAGCCCGGCGATGACCAGGTTGATCACCATTGCCGCGGCGATCACCAGCCCCAGGGCAGGCGAGCCGAACCAGATGATCCCGACCCCGCCCATGATCACCGCAAACAGCAGGCCATTCACCAGCCCCACCAGCACCTCGCGGCGAATCACCCGCCAGACGTTGGAGCCGGTGAGGTCGCGCGTGGCGATGGCGCGCACCGCCACCGTCAGGGACTGGGTGCCGGCATTGCCGCCCATGGAGGCCACGATCGGCATCAGCACAGCCAGGGCCACGAAACGCGCGATGGTGTCCTCGAACAGGGCGATCACCAGCGAGGCGATGATCGCGGTCACCAGATTGACCGCCAGCCAGGGAAACCGCTGGCGGGTGGTTTCCAGCACGTTGTCGGACATGGAGCTCTCGCCCACCCCGGCCAGGCGCAGGATGTCCTCCTCATGCTCCTCGTCGAGCACGTTCATGGCGTCATCGATGGTGATCACCCCCACCAGCCGGCCCTGCTCGTCGACCACGGGCGCGGAAATGAGGTGATACTGGTTGAAGGCATAGGCCACGTCGGCCTCGTCCTCGTTCACCTGGAAGGTACGGAAACTGTCCTCGGTGATGTCCTTGAGCTTCATGTCGCGGCGGCTCGAAAGCAGCCGGCCGAGGGTGACGTAGCCCACCGGCTCGTGCCGGGGGTTGACCAGGATGACGTGGTAGAACTGCTCGGGCAGGTCCTCGGCGGTGCGCAGGAAATCGATCGCCTCGCCCACCGTCCAGTGCTCGGGCGCGGTGACCGTCTCGCGCTGCATCAGACGGCCGGCGGAGAACTCCGGATAGGTGAGCGCCTGCTCGACGGCGACCCTGTCGGCATCCTCCAGCGCGTCGAGAATCGCCTCCTGCTGAGGCTCGTCGAGGTCTTCGATGATGTCGACGACATCGTCCGATTCCAGCTCGCGCACCGCTCCGGCCAGAACCTCGGGGCTGAGCGTCTCGACCACGTCCTCGCGCACGCCCTCGTCAAGCTCGGCCAGCACGTCGCCGTCGAACTCACGCCCGTAGAGGCGGATCAGTTCGCGGCGGTCCGCCTCGCCGATCTGCTCCAGAAGGTCGGCGATATCGGCCGGGTGCAGCGGCTCCGTCAGTTCGGCCAGGCGCCTGGAATCGCGCTGTTCGACAGCCTCGAGGACAGCCGCCACCGTGCCCTTGTCGAGCACATAGGCGTCATCGTCGCGCTCTTCCTCGATTGCGGTGCTCTCTGTCATCGGCCTGCCCCCGTTTGCGCGCACATTAGGGAAAACAGCTTCAGGAAAACAGAGGCAATGAGCGATTTACCGGCACGATCCCGGGCTTTAGGATGCGTCTTCGGCATGTCCCTGGCGGATCGGAGCAACCATGGGCGAAAAGCAACTTCTTCTGGGCCAGACGCTGGCCTTCGAGGCGGATCCCTTCAAGGTGCCGGTGGACGAGGCCGCGCGCTGGCGTCGGCGTGGCGCGGTGCTGGTAGCGGAGGGGCGGATTGCCGCGGTGGGCGAGGCCGATGCGCTGCGCGAGATCCATCCCGATGCGGAAATCACCGATTTCGGCGACGGGCTGATCACCGCAGGGTTCATCGATGCCCACGCGCACTACCCGCAGACCGGGATCATCGCCAGCTGGGGCAAGCGGCTGATCGACTGGCTCGACAGCTATACCTTTCCCGAAGAGGTGCGCTTTGGCGATCCCGACCACGCAGCACGGGTTGCCGCCACCTATTTTGACCTCACCCTGGCCCACGGCACCACCACGGTCTGCAGCTTCTGCACCATCCATCCGCAAAGCGTGGAGGCCTTCTTCGCCGAGGCGCAGCGGCGCGGACTGCGTGCAGTGGGCGGGCGCACCTGCATGGACCGCAACGCCCCCGAGGGGCTGAGGGATACCGCCCGAACGGCCCATGACGAAAGCAGGGCCCTGATCGAGAAATGGCACGGGCGCGGGCGGCTGGGTTATGCGATCACACCGCGCTTCTCGCCCACCTCCAGCCCCGAACAGCTGGAAGCGCTGGGCACGCTGTGGGCCGAGCATCCCGACTGCCTGATGCAGACGCACCTGTCCGAGCAGACCGAAGAGGTGGAATGGGTGGCCCGCCTCTTCCCGCAGGCCCGCGATTACCTGGACACCTATGAACGCTTCGGCCTGCTGGGCGCGGGCGCCCTGTTCGGCCATGCCATCCACCTCAAGCCGCGCGAACGGGCCCGGCTGCGCGAGGCGGGCGCGGCGGTGGTTCACTGCCCCACCTCCAACACCTTCATCGGCTCGGGCCTGTTCGACATGGCCGGTCTGAAGGCGGAAGGCCAGCTGGTGGGGCTGGCCACCGATACCGGCGGGGGCTCCTCGTTTTCGATGCTGCGCACCATGGCCGCGGCCTACGAGGTGGGGCAGCTGCGCGGCACGGCGCTGCACCCGGCGCAGCTCTACTGGCTGGCCACCCGGGGCTCGGCGCAGGCGATGCGGCTGGACGGCAGGATCGGCAATCTCGCGCCGGGGCTGGAGGCCGATCTGGTGGTGCTCGATCTGGCCTCGACACCGGCCATCGCCCAGCGCGCCGCCCGCGCCGAGAACTTCTGGGAGGCGCTGTTCCCGACCATCATGATGGGTGACGACCGCGCCATCCGCGCGGTGTGGGTGAACGGGCGCGCGCTGCCCGGGGGCAAGGGCGGGGCGAGGGGCGGCGCCCGCTGATCGCCAGCGCCACGCGGGGGCGCATCTCTGGCGCCCTTTTCAGTTGCCGTCTTCAGTTGCCGGCCAGTTTCCGGGCCAGGGCGTTATGGCGTTCGATTGCCCGGGGCAGGTCGATGGTGGTCAGCTGCCCGTCACGCACCACCTGCCGGCCCTCCACGAACAGATCGCGCACCCGCTGCGGCCCGGCCAGCAGCAGCGCGGCCGGATCCCAGCTGCCGGCGCTCTCGATGCCCGAGACATCCCAGACGGCGATGTCGGCCCGCATCCCCGGCGCGATCTGGCCGCAGTCGTCGCGGCCCAGCACCTTGGCCCCGCCGCGGGTGGCGATCTCCAGCGCCTCTCGCGCACTCATCGCATCGGCCCCGCCGGCCACCCTTTGCAGCAGCATCGCCTGACGGGCCTCGGCCATCAGGTTGCCAGCATCATTCGAGGCCGAGCCATCGACGCCCAGCCCCACCCCAACCCCCGCATCCCGCATCATCCGGACGGGTGCAATGCCCGACCCGAGGCGACAATTCGAACATGGACAATGGGCAATCCCGGTGCCGGATCGGGAAAACATTTCGATTTCCGAACAATCCAGCTTCACGCAATGGGCATGCCACACATCCGACCCGGTCCAACCCAGATCTTCGGCATACTGCCCCGGACGGCAGCCGAAGGTCTCAAGAGAATAGGCGATGTCCTCGTCATTCTCGGCCAGGTGGGTATGCAGCATCACCCCCTTGTCGCGGGCCAGCAGGGCAGCGTCGCGCATCAGCTCGCGGCTCACCGAAAAGGGCGAGCAGGGGGCCACGCCCACGCGCACCATGGCGCCGGGCGCTGCGTCGTGGAAAGCATCGATCACCCGGATGCAGTCCTGAAGGATGTCGTCTTCGCGTTCCACCAGGCTGTCGGGCGGCAGGCCGCCGGCGCTTTCCCCGATCGACATCGCGCCGCGCGTGGGGTGAAAGCGCAGCCCGATCTCGGCGGCGGCCTCGATGGTGTCGTCCAGCCGGGCGCCGTTGGGGTAGAGATAGAGGTGGTCGGAGCTCAACGAGCAGCCCGAAAGCGCCAGCTCCGCCAGGCCGACCAGTGCGGAGATGCGCATCTCTTCGGGGCCGAAACGCGCCCAGACGGGATAGAGCACCCCAAGCCAGCCGAACAGCAGCGCATCCTGCGCCCCGGGCACAGCGCGGGTCAGCGTCTGGTAGAGATGATGATGGGTGTTCACCAGCCCTGGCGTCACGACGCAGCCACGCGCCAGCACCTGCTCTCCGGCGCTTTCCAGCCCCTCGCCCACCTCGGCGATCAGGCCATCGCGGATCAGGATGTCGGCGCGCGAAAGCTCCTGACGCGCATCGTTCATGGTCACGATGCACTCGGCATCACGGATGAGGATTTCCCGGCTCATGCAGCCCTCCACACTTCATTCGGCCCCTTTCGGATGAAGTGTGGGCGGGCACCGACAGAAAGGGGCGAAGGACTCGGGGCCAGCGGCGCGCAGGATAACCGCGCCGCCGCCCGCCGGGCAAGCCCCGGCGCGATCAGCCTTCGGGGGCGCGGGAAAGAATCTCAAGCGCCGCCTCGTGCAGCTCCCGGCTGGCCGCCGCCAGCACCCGCCCGCCCTCGTGCACCGGACGGCCGCGCCAGTCGGTGACGATGCCGCCGGCCGCCTCGATCACCGCGATCGGGGCCTGGACATCATAGGCGAACAGCCCCGCCTCGACCACAAGGTCGATATTGCCGGCCGCCAGCAGCGCATAGGCATAGCAATCCATGCCATAGCGGGTAAGCATCACCTCTTGCGACAGCGCGGCGAAGGCTGCGGCCTCGGCGGGGGTGCCGATCTCGGGGAAGGTGCTGAAGAGAATGGCCTCGTCAAGTCCCGGCGCCGGGCGCACCGTCAGCGGCACCCTCCTGCCGTGGCGGAGCAGCTCGGCCCGGCCGAAGCCGCCGACGAAACGCTCGTCGGTCCAGGGCTGATCGATCAGGCCGAACAGCGGACCGCCGGCATCGCGCACCGAGATCAGCGTACCCCAGGTGGGCGTGCCCGAGATGAAGCCGCGGGTACCGTCGATCGGGTCGAGCACCCATGTCAGGCCGGAGGTGCCCGGCGTTTCGCCGTGCTCCTCGCCCAGCACCGCATCATCCGGGCGCAGCCGCTGCAGAACGGCGCGCATCGTCTCTTCCGCCTCGCGGTCGGCCCGGGTGACCGGATCGAAGCCGCGGCGGGCCTTGTTGCTGGTGCCCAGCTGGCCGTTGCGGAAGTAGGAGAGCGTGACATGGCGCGCGGCGTCAGCGGCCTCATGGGCCGCTATCGCCAGCGCATCTTTTTCGGATTGATCCATTTTCGACATTCGGGCCCGTCCTGCCTCTTCACCCTCGTGTTAGCAGGGCGCCCGGTGAATGTCAGGCCTCAGGCAACGTCGGACAGCACGCGCGCCAGGTCGAACAGGCGGCGGCGCTGGTTTTCGGGGATGGCGTAGTAGGAACGCACCAGTTCCAGCGCTTCCTTGTCGGACATGATGTCGCCAGGGATGGTCGATCCGGTATCACCGGACCGGTGCTCTTCGATCCCCTCGAAGAAGAAACTCACGGGAACTTCCAGCGCCTCGGAGATATCCCACAGGCGCGATGCGCTGACGCGGTTCATCCCGGTTTCGTATTTCTGGATCTGCTGGAACTTGATCCCGACCTTCTCGGCCAGCTGCTGCTGAGTCATGCCGACCATCCACCGCCGATGGCGAATCCGCTTGCCGACGTGTACATCCACAGGATGTTTCATGGACTGACTCCTTATTCGTTAAACGTGCAACACGATTCGTT
>JALSGY010000366.1 GCA_026982515.1 Paracoccaceae bacterium | reverse complement strand
TTCCGCATCAAGCGCCGAGGTGGCTTCGTCGAGCAGCAGGATGGGCGCGTTGCGCAGAATCGCCCGGGCGATGGCGATGCGCTGCTTCTGCCCGCCCGAAAGCATCACCCCCCGCTCGCCCACGTAGGTATCGTAGCCCTGCGGCAGGGCCTCGATGAACTCGTGCGCGGCGGCGGCACGGGCGGCGGCCTCGATTTCCTCGTCAGAGGCATCAAGCCGGCCGAAGCGGATGTTCTCGCGGGCGGTCGCAGCAAAGATCACCGGATCCTGCGGCACCAGCGCCAGTTCACGGCGGAAATCGTCGCGGCGCATGTCCGGCAGGGCAATGCCATCGATGGTGATGCGGCCCGATTCGGGATCGTAGAAGCGCTCGAGCAGCTGGATGATGGTGGACTTGCCCGCCCCCGACGGACCGACCAGCGCCACCGTCTCGCCCGGGGAGACGGCAAAGCTGACCCCCTCAAGCGCCGCCTGGGCGGGGCGTGCGGGGTAGCGGAAGGTGACATCCTCGAAGGCGATCTCGCCGCGCGCGGGATGTGGGGCGGGAACCGGATCTTCAGGATCTGCCACATCGTCGGCGGCGTTGAGCAGTTCCACCAGACGCTCGGTGGCGCCGGCCGCGCGCTGCAGTTCGCTCCAGATTTCGGAAAGCGCTGCCACCGAACCGGCGACCATCACCGCATAGATGACGAACTGCACCAGCACGCCGGCGCTCATCTCGCCGGCGCGCACGTCGCGCGCACCGACCCACAGCACGCCGACAACCCCCGAGAAGATCAGGGTGATCACGATCACCGTCATCAGCGCCCGGGTGGCGATGCGCCGCTTGGCGCTTTCGAAGGCCTGCTCCGTCACCTCGGCGAACTCGGCGCGGCTGGCCCGCTCATGGGTGAAGGCCTGCACCGTCTGCACCGAAAGCAGCGCCTCCGAGGCGCGCCCCGAGGAGGCGGCGATCCAATCCTGGTTTTCGCGCCCCAGCTCGCGCAGGCGGCGGCCGAGGATGATGATCGGCACGATCACCACCGGCACGATCAGCAGCGCCAGCCCGGTGAGCTTGGCCGAGGTGAACAGCATCAGGACGAAGCCGCCGAAGAAGATCAGCACGTTGCGCAGCGCCACCGAGACCGACGAGCCGATCACCGACAGGATCAGCGTGGTGTCGGTGGTGATCCGGCTGAGCACCTCGCCGGTCATGATCTTTTCGTAGAAGGCGGGACTCATGCCGATCATCCGGTCGAACACCGCCTTGCGGATGTCGGCCACCACCCGCTCGCCCAGCCTGGTGACGAGGTAGTAGCGCAGCCCCGTGCCCAGCGCCAGCAGCGCCGCCACCACCAGAGCGATCAGAAAGGTCCGGTCAAGCAGGGATTCGGCCGAGGCCTGGAAGGAATCAATGATCATCCTCACCGCCAGCGGCAGGATCAGGGAAATCGTGGCCGTCAGCACCAGCGCCAGCAGAGAGAGCGCCATCATCAGCCGGTAAGGCTTGAGAAACGGCCACAGTCCGGCCATGGCACCGATACGCTTGGATTTCGCCCGGTCCTGTTCGGTCTCGATCATCGGCGGCGCCATGTTCTCATCCCTGTCCCCGTCCTGCTCCGGTTGCGCACCGACCCGCCTGCAATCCGCCACCTACCGTTCCGACAAGCAGGAAAGTTGGAGCGGGTGATGGGAATCGAACCCACGTCTTCAGCTTGGAAGGCTGCGGCTCTACCATTGAGCTACACCCGCGACGGAGTGATTTATTAGGAGCGATTTGCCCCGCACGCAAGAGGCATGAGGCCGCAGAAAGTCCACAAACCCCGAGGCGCGCGCATCAACATCACCAGCCCACCCCCCCTTGCCCGCCGGCGGGCAAGGGGGGGGCAGCGGCCGTGCCGGTTTCACCCACCCGCCGGCGATCCCGGCAAGCCCCTGCGAAAGCCTTCTCTCGCGGCGAGAGTGGACATTCTCCGCCCGTTCGGATAGGCCGGGTGGAAACGATGGT
>JALSGY010000365.1 GCA_026982515.1 Paracoccaceae bacterium | reverse complement strand
GGCGGGCTTTTTTGCCGCCTTCTTCGCCGTGGGCTTGTCGGCCGGCGCATCGGCTGCACCATCCGCCGCCTGGCGCTCGGAGGCGGCCCTGGCGGTGGCCTCACGGATCTTCCGCGCCGCCTCGGCGCGCTCTGGCGAAAGCGCCTGGGTTTCCGGGCCCTTCGGCGTCTTCTTGACCGAATCCATCGGCTCCCAGTTCTCGAACCTGGTCGCCGCCTCCTTGACCTTGTCCAGCCCGAGGTTCTTGACCGAGGTCATGTCCTTGAAATCCTTCGCCACGTCATCGACACCGGCCTCTCTGGCAGCGTCCTCCATGGCGTTGCTGAACTCGCGCGCCATCTTGCGCGCCTTGGCCATGAAACGCCCCATCGTGTGGAACATTCCCGGCAGGTCCCTGGGACCGATCACGATCAACGCGACGATGCCAATGACCAGAAGCTCGGTCCAGCCGATATCAAACATGCGCTCTCAGCCCCTGACGGACAGACGATCAGACCTTGTCCTTTTCCTTCTCTTCGTCGGGCGTCACGTCGCGGGCGGCCTCGGCCTGGTCTTCCAGTTCCTTGGTGCCGTCGCTCACGCCCTTCTTGAAGGCGGTAATGCCCTTGCCGACCTCGCCCATCAGGGCCGAGATCTTGCCGCGCCCGAAGAGCACCAGCACGACGATGGCTATCAGAAGCAGGCCGGGAAGGCCGATGTTGTTGAGCATGGGGTCTCTCCCTTTTCCGGCGGAACGCTCAGCGCCCCGAAATTCACCCAACGTATTTATGTATTCCGGCGGGGATGCGAAAGCGCAAAGCGGCCAGGGCGGCAAATTTTCCACCCTTTGCACAGGGAAGATGCGGCGTGATGGGCGGCAAATCGCCTCCTGACAGGCTGGTGTCAGGTGCTAAGCTGCCCCGCATGAACGAATCACCCCCCGGGCAACAGCCCCGCCGCCCGCGCAAGGACCGCCTGATCGAGCTGATCGCGCTGTTGCGGGATGGCCGGCTGCACCGCGCCGACGATCTGGCCCGCAAGCTGGGGGTCAGCGTCCGCACGCTCTATCGCGACATGGACACGCTGGCCGCCTCGGGGGTGCCGGTGCGCGGCGCCCGCGGCGAGGGCTACCGGATGACCGCCCCCGTCACCCTGCCGCCGCTGAACCTGACCATGGAAGAGCTGGAGGCGCTGCACCTTGGCATCGCGGTGATGACCGAGGCCACCGACCCGGCCCTGAAGGCCGCCGCCCGCGCCCTGGCCCGCAAGCTAGACGAGGCCCTGCCCGAAGACCGCATCTCGCCCACCACCGGCTGGGGGCTGGCCGTCTATCCCTTCGCAGATGCCGCCGCCGGTATCCGCCACATGCCGGCGATCCGCACCGCGATCCGCCGGCGCCGCAAGCTGAAGCTGCGCTATCTCGACGCCCGCGGCGACGAGGTGGCCAGCACCATCCGGCCGCTGCGGCTGGATTACTGGGGGCGGATCTGGACCTGCACCGCCTGGTGCGAAACGCGCCACGGCTTTCAGCGTTTCCGGCTTGATCAGATCACGGAACTTGCGGAAACCGCCACGCCCTTTGCGCAGGAAAGCGGAAAGGAATTAAGCGATTTCGAGAAGTTGTCAGGCGATCCTCATCTGCGGCCCTGAGCCGCGGGGCCGGCATCTTGCTGCGCGCCGGCCTTGACCGGAAAGACGAAGCAACGCCCGCGGCGGATCATCAGCCACAGCGGCGTGCCCGGCCTGGGCAGAAACACGGAAGGCACTGTCGCCTTCAGGATCGAGCCGTCGTAATCCATCCGGAACTCCACCAGGCTCTCGCGCCCCATGAAGCGGGCCCGCTCGACGATGCCGCGCGCCGGCACGCCGTCCTGCGGGGTCGGGTTGGGCCCCTTGCCGCCGCGGTCGAAATCGATGCGCAGGTGCTGAGGGCGGATCACGATCTCGATCTCGGTGCCGTCGGGATGGCCCGGCGCAAGGAACTCGCCGAAGGGGGTGGTTACCAGAGCCCCTT
>JALSGY010000364.1 GCA_026982515.1 Paracoccaceae bacterium | reverse complement strand
CTTCGGAGTGAAAGGGTGAAGGGGCGCATCATCGCTCTGGGGCGGCTGGAGGGGCGTGCCGCCGCCGCCCTGATCGAGGGGGGACGGCTGGAGGATTTCCTGATCGATCCGCCCGAGGACGGGCCGCCGAGACCCGGTGCCATCTACCGTGCCATCTGCGACCGGCCGATGAAGGGGCAGGGGGCAATGATGCTGCGCCTGGGCGATGGCACGGGGTTCCTGCGCGCCGGCAAGGGCCTGCGTCCGGGCCAGCCGCTTCTGGTGCAGGTGACAGGCCATGCCGAGCCGGGCAAGGCCGTGCCGGTAACGGCGCGCATCCTGTTCAAGAGCCGCTATGCCATCGTCACCCCCGATGCGCCGGGGCTCAACATCTCGCGCAGCATCCGCGACGAGCAGGAGCGCCTGCGCCTGCATGATCTGGCCGAGGAGGCGATGGGGCAGGCGGGCGAAGGCATCGGCCTGATCCTGCGCTCGGCCGCGCAGGGAGCCAATTCGCACGACATCGCCCAGGACATCGCCGCCCAGCTGCAACTGGCCGGTGCCGTTCTGGCCGAGGCCGGGGGCGCAGAGCCCGAGTTTCTGCTCGACGGGCCGGACGCCCATTTCCTGGCCTGGCGCGAATGGGGCGAGCCCGATCTTCTGGCCGACGGCCCCCGTGCCTTCGAGGAACACGGGGTGCACGAGATGTTGGAGGCCATGTGCCGCCCGCGGGTGCCGTTGGCGGGTCGGGCGGATGCCTTCATCGAGCCCACCCGCGCCCTGGTGGCCATCGATGTGAACACCGGCGGCGATACCACGCCCGCGGCCGGGCTCAAGGCCAACCTCGCGCTGGTGCGCGAGTTGCCGCGCCAGTTGCGTTGCCGGGGGCTGGGCGGCCAGATCACCATCGATTTCGCGCCCATGCCCAGGAAGGACCGCCGCCATCTGGAACAGCAGCTCCGGGCCGCATTCCGTGCCGATCCGGTAGAGACGGCCCTCGTCGGCTGGACGCCGCTCGGCCATTTCGAACTGCACAGAAAGCGTGAAAGACTGCCGCTGAGCTGTGGGGAAAGGACATGAGCTGCCCGATCTGCGGAAAGGACACGGTTGCGAAATATCGCCCCTTCTGTTCCAGGCGCTGCGCCGATGTGGATCTCGGAAAATGGCTGACCGGGGCCTATTCGGTGCCCGCCGAAGAGCCCGAGGACAACCCCGGAGAGCTGTCCCGTGCGCTTGACGAAGAGGAAAACCGCAAGCCGCACTGAATGCCCGCCGGGGCCCTTGCGCCCTGCCGCCCGACGCCGTCGCCGGCCGGGTGCGGAGGGCATGGAAAACCACCGCGATTTGCGGCTTTTTTGCTCTGGACAGCCGCCCGGGTGACGTCTAGAACATCCGCCACCCGAACGGCCTAGCCGTTTGCCCGTGCCCGGGTAGCTCAGGGGTAGAGCAGTGGACTGAAAATCCTCGTGTCGGTGGTTCAAATCCGCCCCCGGGCACCATTCTTCCGCACCGGACAGACAGGCCCGCGCCTTCCCTGCGTGCTTCAGACAGGTTCCCTCCACAGAACGCCGGTCAGGCAGCCGATGTTGCCTGCCGCCTTCGCCAGTTCGCCGATCTCCACCGTCAGCACCTCAAGCCCGTGGCTTTCGTAGAAGGGCTGGATGCGGCTCAGCCCGGCGGCCAGCAGGATCCGGCCCGGGGAGAGGGTCACGAAGTTCATCGCGCGATAGCTTTCGGCATCGTCTGCAAGCGGCGGGAACGCCACCCGGTAGCCTCTCTCGCGCAGTGCCATCACGGCGGCATGGGGGGTGCGGCGGGGCCAACAGAAGGCCAGATCGGGGGCGGGGATGCGCAACATGCCCATCAGATGCATGGTGCCGAAGGGCATGTCCACGCAGATTGCCTCGCAGCCGATCTCTGCCAGGGTTGCGGTGATCTGTTCGATCGCCTCCCGGTTTGTCCGATGGCCGCGGCCGATGAGCGCGGTGCGCTCGTCCAGCCACATCAGATCGGCACCCTCGAAAGTG
>JALSGY010000363.1 GCA_026982515.1 Paracoccaceae bacterium | reverse complement strand
CCCCGGTTCCGGCACCCGCGGCACCTGGGAGGTGATCGAGGAGACGCTGGGCTGGAAGCGCGAGGATCTGAAGCTGGCCGCCGAGCTGAAGTCGGCGGAGACCGGCCAGGCGCTGTGCGACAACAAGATCGACGCCTACTTCTGGCTGGTCGGCCACCCCTCGGCGCTGACCCAGGAAACGCTGGCCTCGTGCGCCTCGCACCTGGTCAACGCCCGTGCCCCGAAGCTCGAGGAGCTGGTGAAGAAGACGCCCTATTACAGCCTCGCGGTCATCCCCGGCGGGCTGTATCCGCAGCAGAAGGAAGACGTGCCCACCTGGGGCGTGCGCGCCACGCTGGTGACCTCCGCCAAGGTGCCGGAGGATGTCGTCTATGCGCTGGTGAAGAGCGTCTTCGACAACTTCGACAGCTTCAAGAAGCTGCATCCGGCCTTCGGCCACCTGAAGCCGGAGGAGATGATCTCCGCCTCGCTGTCCGCGCCGCTGCACCCCGGTGCGGTGAAGTATTACAAGGAGCGCGGCTGGATGAAGTAAGGCCATGACGCCGGGCCGGGGGGCATCTGCCGATGCTCCCCGGCTGTTTCTTCCCTTTTGCCGCGGTTGCCGTTGTTGTGCCATGCGGGTGATGAGGCCCGCATCGTTCAGGGACGGGAGACGCCGGGCCACGCAATGAAGCGCCGCATCCACAACAGGCGCGATGGCCGTGGCGCGGGGGACGGCAACAGGGGAGGACATCATCATGGCCACCGAGCGCAAGGTGCATCAGCTCGATGCCGAGGAACTGGCGGCGGAGGTCGATTCCGGCGCCCGCAATCCCGTCGGCTGGCAGGCCAAGGTGTTTCTCGGCATCTGCATCGCCTGGTCATTGTTCCAGATCTACATCGCCTCGCCGCTGCCCGCCCTGCTGCAGGAATGGGCGCGCGCCTGGGGGCTGGACATTCCCTTCTACATGGGCTCGGTGAAGACCCGCCGCATCCACCTCGCCTTCGCCCTGGTGTTGGCGGCGATGGCCTATCCGCTGCTGAAATCCTCGCCCAGAGACCGCATTCCCTGGTATGACTGGCTGCTGGCCGCCCTCGGCGTGGTGGTGACGCTCTATGGTGTGGTCAACGCCACCGCCATCGCCGAGCGCGCCGGCCTGCCCACCACCACCGATCTTGCCATCTCCGCCCTTGGCATCTCGCTCATCCTGCTCACCACCTGGCGCTCGCTGGGCCTGCCGCTGGTCATCGTCACCTCGGTGTTCCTCGCCTACGTGTTCTTCGGCGACAAGAGCTGGGTGCCGGAGGTCATCCAGTGGAAAGGGGCATCCTTCGGCAAGGCCATGTGGCATTTCTGGATGCAGGAGGAGGGCATCTTCGGCAAGCCGCTGGAGGTTTCCACCACGCTGATCTTCCTGTTCGTGCTGTTCGGCGCCATCCTGGAGAAGGCCGGCGCGGGCGGCTACTTCATCAAGGTCGCCTTCGCCCTGCTGGGGCACCTGCGCGGTGGCCCGGCCAAGGCGGCGGTGGTGGCCTCGGCCATGTCGGGGCTGTATTCCGGCTCCTCCATCGCCAACGTGGTGACCACCGGCACCTTCACCATCCCGCTGATGAAGCGCACCGGCTTCACCCCGGAGAAGGCCGGCGCGGTGGAAGTGGCGTCTTCCACCAACGGCCAGCTCACCCCGCCTGTGATGGGCGCGGCCGCCTTCCTCATCGCCGAGTTCACCGGCATTTCCTACTTCGACCTCATCCGCCATGCCATCGTGCCGGCGCTGATCTCCTACATCGCGCTGGTGTATATCGTGCACCTGGAGGCGCTGAAGCTGGGGCTGAAGGGCCTGCCGAAGCCGCAGACCGGGCGCACCCTTGCCCAGTCGCTGATGCTCTTCGTCGGCGGTTTCCTCGCCACCATGCTGCTGTTCCTGCTGGTCTATTACGGGCTGGGCTGGATCAAGACCGCCTTCCCCGGCATGACCACCACCACGGTCATCATCGGCTTCCTTGCGGCTTACGTGGTGCTGGCCTACCTG
>JALSGY010000362.1 GCA_026982515.1 Paracoccaceae bacterium | reverse complement strand
TACCAGCAGAGCCTCGTCCTCGCACTCGGCCATGACCCGCACCAGAGGTTCGGTGCCGGACTTGCGGATCAGCAGCCGTCCACGCCCCGCGAGCCGGGCCTCGGACTCGGCAATGGCCTGCTTCACGATTTCGGAGGAAAGAGGTTCGTTTTCAGGAGAATAGCGGACATTCTTCAACAATTGCGGCACGGCTTCGAAGTTTCTTGACAGTTCCGAGGCGCGTTTGCCCGTCTCCACCATCGCCGACAGGAACTGCAACGCCGCCAGCAGCCCGTCACCGGTGGTGGCGTAATCCGTCATCACGATATGGCCCGATTGCTCGCCGCCCAGGTTGAACCCGCCCTCGCGCATCCGCTCCACCACGTAGCGGTCGCCCACCGCGGTGCGTTCCAGCCGCAGGCCGCGCGCGCCGAGATAGCGTTCCAGCCCGAGGTTGGACATCACCGTCGCCACCAGCGCCCCGCCCCTGAGCCGCCCCGCAGCCACCCAGCGCGCCGCCAGCAGCGCCATGATCTGATCGCCATCCGCCACCCGGCCGTTTTCGTCGATGATCATCACCCGGTCGGCATCGCCATCGAGGCAGATGCCCACATCGGCCCCGTGCGCCACTACCGTTTCGGCGGCCAGGCGGGTATCGGTGGAGCCGCACCCGGCATTGATGTTGAACCCGTCCGGGGAGACCCCTACCGGTATCACCTCGGCCTCCAGTTCCCACAACACCTCGGGGGCGGTGCGGTAGGCCGCGCCATTGGCGCAGTCGATAACCACCTTCAGCCCCTCCAGCTTCTGGCCCGCCGGAAGGGTGGCCTTCACCCTCTCGATATAGCGAAACCGGCCATCGTCGATGCGCTTGGCCCGGCCGATGCTGCCCGAGCGCACCGGCTCCACCCCTTCGTGCACAAGGCGCTCGATCTCGGCCTCGGCCTCGTCGGAAAGCTTGAAACCGTCGGGACCGAAGAACTTGATGCCGTTGTCCTCGTGCGGGTTGTGGCTGGCCGAGATCATCACCCCCACGTCGGCGCGCATCGAATTGGTCAGCATCCCCACCGCCGGGGTCGGCACCGGCCCCAGGAGGAAGACATCCATTCCGGTGGAGGCGAACCCGGCAGTCAGGGCGTTTTCGAACATGTAGCCGGAAAGCCGGGTATCCTTGCCGATCACCACCCGATGGGTGTGCGAGGAATCCTTGCGGAAATGGCGCCCCGCCGCCGCCCCCAGGCGCAGGGCCAGTTCGGCGGTCATCGGATAGTAATTGGCCTTGCCGCGCACGCCATCGGTACCAAAAAGCTTCTTCGCCATCGTTACTGCCCCATGCCCGTGGCCGCCGACCACACGGTCAGCGCCTGCCTGGTTTGCGCAATATCATGCACGCGAAGAATCTGCACCCCCTGCGCCACCCCGGCAAGCCCCGCCGCAAGCGAACCCGGCAATCTTCCGCCGGGGTCGGGCGCATCGGCCAGCGCATCGATGAAGCGTTTGCGCGATACCCCCAGCAGCAGCGGGCAGCCCAGGGCATGAAACAGCGACAGGCGGCGCAGCAGGGCGAGGTTGTGCTCCAGCGTCTTGCCGAAGCCGATGCCCGGATCGACAATGATCCGCCCCCGCGATATCCCGGCGGCCTCGGCCCGGGCAATGCGCTCGGCCAGGTGGTCGTAGACATCCAGCAGCACGTCGTCATAGACGGGGTTGTCCTGCATGGTCGCCGGCGTGCCGCGGGCATGCATCAGGCACACCGGTGCGTCCGCCTCGGCCACCACGCCGGCAAGATCGGGATCGAAATCGAAACCCGAGACATCGTTGACCATCTCCGCCCCCGCCTCCAGCGCCGCCCGTGCCACCGCCGCCTTTCGGGTGTCGATGGAAATGGGCACCTCCGTGCGCCCGCGCAGCGCCGAGATCACCGGAATGGTGCGCGAGATTTCCTCTTCCACCGGCACCTCCCGGGCGCCGGGGCGGGTGGATTCGCCGCCGATGTCCAGAATGTCGGCCCCCTGACCAGCCATCTGCATCCCATGGGCC
>JALSGY010000361.1 GCA_026982515.1 Paracoccaceae bacterium | reverse complement strand
AACCTCCCGGCAAGTCGGGGATCGCGCATTTCCTGGAGCATCTGATGTTCAAGGGCACCGACGACATGGCGGCCGGCGAGCTTTCGGAAACCGTGGCCCGTAACGGCGGCTCGGACAATGCCTTCACCAGCTGGGACTACACCGCCTATTTCCAGCGCGTCGCCTCCGACCGGCTGGGCCTGATGATGCAGATGGAAGCCGACCGCATGCGCGATCTGCAGATGACCGAGGAAGACGTGGCCACCGAGCGCCAGGTAGTGCTGGAAGAGCGCGGCCAGCGCACCGACAGCGACCCGGGCGCGCTGTTTTCCGAGCAGCGCCGCGCAGCGCAGTTTCTCAACCATCCCTACGGCATTCCGGTGATCGGCTGGCGCCAGGAGGTGGAGAAGCTTTCCCGCGAGGATGCCTTCGCCTTCTACCGCCGGTTCTATGCCCCCAACAACGCCATCCTCGTGGTGGCCGGCGATGTGGACCCCGAGGAGGTTCGCGACCTGGCCGAGCAGTATTACGGCCCGCTGGAACCCACCCCCGACCTGCCCGAACGCGTCCGCCCGCAGGAGCCGCCGCAGCTGGCCGAGCGTCGGCTTTCCTTCTCGGATCCGCGCGTCGCCCAGCCCTACCTCACCCGCACCTACCTCGCTCCCGAGCGCGACCCCGGCGATCAGCGTCAGGCCGCGCGGCTGACGATACTGGCCGAGATCCTCGGCGGCAGCGGTGCCACTTCGGTGCTGGGCAGGCAGCTGCAGTTCGAGAGCAGGCAGGCGATCTACACCGCTGCCTTCTACGACGGCACGGCGCTGGATGATTCGGTCTTCGGGCTGATCGTGGTCCCCACCCCCGACGTGAGCCTCGAAGAGATCGAAGAAGCGATGGATGACACTCTCGCGAAATTCCTCGAGGAAGGGGTCGATCAGGCGCAGCTGGAACGCATCAGGATGCAGCTGCGCGCATCCCGCATCTATGCCGAGGACAATGTGCAGGCCCGGGCGCGGCGGTACGGCGCGGCGCTGTCCGTCGGCCTGTCGGTGGAGGATGTCGAGGCCTGGCCCGACATCCTGCAGCAGATCACCGGCGAAGAGGTTGTCGCCGCCGCGCGCGAGCTGTTCGACCGCCGCCGTGCGGTGACCGGCATGATCATGCCCGCCAAGGCAGAGGAGGCCGGCCAATGACACGCATTCTTTACGTCCTGCTCATGGCGCTTGCCGCCGCCCTTCCGGCCCGTGCCGCGGTGGAGGTGCAGGAAGTCACCTCGCCCGGCGGCATCAGGGCCTGGCTGGTGGAAGAGCGTTCGATCCCCTTCACGGCGCTGGAAATCCGCTTCCGCGGCGGCTCGGCACTGGATGCCCCGGGCAAGCGCGGCGCGATCAACCTGATGGTCGGGCTGCTGGAGGAAGGCGCCGGCGACATGGACGCCCGCGCCTTCGCTGAGGCCCGCGAGGCCCTGGCCGCCAGTTTCAGCTACCGCGCCTATGACGATGCGGTGGCGATCTCGGCCCGTTTCCTGACCGAAAACCGCGATGAGGCGGTTGCGCTGCTGAAAACCTCTCTGACCGAACCGGCCTTCGCCCCGGATGCGCTGGAGAGGGTGCGCGGGCAGGTTCTGGCCGGCATCCGCGCCTCCCGGACCGACCCGGCGGATATCGCCGGGCAGACCTTCGACAGGCTTGCCTGGGGCGACCACCCCTACGGCAGTGCCAGCGACGGCACCGAGGAAAGCGTGCAGGCCCTGACCCGCGAAGACATGTTCGATGCGTGGCGGCGCGTCTTCGGCCGCGACCGGATCTATGTTTCGGCGGTGGGCGACATCTCTGCCGAAGAGCTGGGCGCCTTGCTCGACGAGCTGCTGGGTGAACTTCCCGCCGCGGCTGCGCCCATGCCAGAACGCGCCGAATATCTGCTGAGCGGTGGCGTCACCGTGGTGCCTTTCGATACGCCGCAGGCGGTGGCGCTGTTCGGGCACAGGGGAATCCGGCGGGACGATCCCGATTACATTCCCGCCTATATCCTGAACGAGGTATTC
>JALSGY010000360.1 GCA_026982515.1 Paracoccaceae bacterium | reverse complement strand
CCCGGACGTGCTGGTGTGCCGCTCCGACAAGCCGATCCCGGAAAAGGAGCGTTCCAAGATCGCGCTGTTCTGCAACGTCCGCAAGGAAGACGTGATCGCCGCCCCCGATCTGAAAAGCATCTACGAGGCCCCGCTGGCCTACCACCGCGAAGGGCTGGATCAGGCGATCCTCGATGCCTTCTCCATCAGCCCCGCGCCGAAGCCCGACCTGAGCAGATGGGAAGACGTGGCCGACCGCATCTTCCACCCCGAAGGAGAGGTGAAGGTGGCCATCGTCGGCAAGTATACCCAGCTGGAGGATGCCTACAAATCCATCGCCGAGGCGCTCACCCACGGCGGTATGGCCAACCGGGTGCGGGTGAATACCGAGTGGATCGACGCCGAGATCTTCGAACGCGACGATCCCGCCCCCTACCTGGAAAGCTTCGACGCCATCCTCGTGCCCGGCGGTTTCGGCGAGCGCGGCACCGAGGGCAAGATCCGCGCCGCCCAGTTCGCCCGCGAGCGCAACGTGCCCTATCTGGGCATCTGCCTGGGCATGCAGATGGCGGTGATCGAGGCGGCCCGCAACGTGGCCGGGCTGGCCGATGCGGGCTCGGAGGAATTCGACCACGAGGCCGGCAAGCGGCGCTTCACCCCGGTGGTCTATCACCTCAGGGAATGGGTGCAGGGCAGCCACAAGGTGGAACGCCGCCCCGATGACGACAAGGGCGGCACGATGCGGCTGGGGGCCTACAGGGCGGTGCTGGCGGAAGGGTCGAAGGTGGCGCGGATCTACGGCACCACGGAAATCGAGGAACGCCACCGCCACCGCTACGAGGTGGACAACAGGTATCGCGAAAGGCTGGAAGAATGCGGGCTGATCTTCTCCGGCATGTCTCCCGACGGCCGCCTGCCGGAGATCGTCGAATGGAAGGATCACCCCTGGTTCATCGGCGTGCAGTTCCACCCCGAGCTGAAATCCAAGCCTTTCGCGCCCCACCCTCTCTTTGCCGATTTCATCCGCGCGGCCAAAGAGATGAACTGGCTGGTGTAGGATGCGCCGGTGGCGGGCACGCGGGCTGCTGGCGCTGGCCGCCTGGCTCGCCCTGGCCGCCCCGGCCGCGGCCCAGCAGGTCGTCGCGGCCGACTACCGCCAGCTGATGGTGCAGCTGGGTGAGCGCGCCGATTTCGAGCGCCTCCCCCCCAGGCGCGAGCCGGGCTTCAACCTCGATGCCCCCTACCGCGAGAGAGGGCTGTGGATCGGCGAACGTTTCGCCGGCCAGCAGGCGGTGGCCGAGGGCCCGCGCGAGCGGCTCTCCGGCACCCCCGCCGCGCCTTTGCGGCTGCGCACCGGGTCGCAGCGGCGCAACCTCTCGGTGGCCTTCCACCGCGGCTTCGGTTCCAACGCGCTGTTTCCGCTGGGGGCGGACGGCTTTCCCCGCCTCACGGCGCGCGGCGAGGGGGCGGTGGCGCTGCTGTTCGACAGCGGCCAGCGGGCGGTGGGGGTGCGGGTGCACTCCGGCTACCCCAGCCCGCTGGGCAACCGCACCGGCACCGGGCGGGTGATCTTCACCTTCTACGACCGCGCGGGAAGGGCGCTGGGCAGACTCGAGGCGAAACTGCACGAAGGGATCAACGAGTTCGGCTTCCGCACCGCCGGCAGTGCCCCCGACATCGCCGGGATCACCATCGAGAACACCGATCCCGGCGGCATCGCGATCGACGACATCATCTACAGCCTGCCGCTGCTGCTGGGCTGAGCGCGCGGCGGGCGGTCACGGCAGTGCGATCCTTCCCTTTTCGCCCTTTCCGGCCCCGCACGGGCCGATTATATCAGGATCATGTTCGGAGATCTTCTCAAGCGGCTGTCCCAGCCCGCGCCCGCCCCGCTGCCCGATTCCGATGCCCGCCTGGCGCTGGCGGCGCTGCTGGTGCGGGTGGCCCGTTCCGACGGCGATTATGCCGCGGAGGAAAAGGCCCGCATCATGCGCATCCTGTCCGCCCGTTACGCGCTCTCGCCGGCCCGCGCCGCCGAGCTGCTGCACCAGGCCGAAGAGCTCGAGGCCCGGGCCCCCGATACCGTGCGCTTCACCCGGGCGATCAAGGACGCGGTGCCCTACGAGGACCGCGAGAGCGTGGTCGAGGCGCTGTGGGAGGTGGTCCTGGCCGACGGAACGCGCGACCAGGAGGAGGATGCGCTTCTGCGCCTGACGGCCAGGCTTCTGGGGGTCAACGACCGCGACAGCAACCTTGCCCGCCGGCGCGCCCAGAAGAGGCCGGGATGAGCGCCGGCCTGCCGCGGCCCGGCTGCCGCGACGTAACGGCGCGAAAGATCGTTGCAATGGCAGAAAAAATTGGCCCTACTGCATCATCAGGGAAACAACCGAAACGCTGCTCGTGACAGATACGCCACCGCCGGTCATCGAGATCAGGAATCTCCACAAGTCCTTCGGGAACCTCGAGGTTCTCAAGGGGGTCAGCATGAGCGCGCCGCGCGGGCTCGTGATCTCGCTGATCGGCTCTTCGGGCTCCGGCAAGTCCACGCTGCTGCGCTGCACCAACCTGCTGGAGAACAGCCACGAGGGCGAGATCCTGTTCGAGGGCGAGCCGATCCGCTGGCGCGGCGTCGGCGCGCACCGCACCCCGGCCGATCCGGCGCAGGTGACGCGCATCCGCACCAACCTGTCGATGGTCTTCCAGCAGTTCAACCTGTGGTCCCACATGACCATCCTGCAAAACGTCATGGAGGCGCCGGTCACGGTGCTGGGCCGCGACAGGGCGGAGGTGGAGCGCGCCGCGCGGGGCTACCTGGAAAAGGTCGGCATCGGCGACAAGGCCGATGCCTGGCCGGCGCAGCTTTCGGGCGGCCAGCAGCAGCGCGCCGCCATCGCCCGCGCCCTGTGCATGGAGCCCAGGGCGCTGCTGTTCGACGAGCCCACCTCGGCGCTGGACCCGGAGCTGGAGCAGGAGGTGGTGCGCGTCATCAAGGACCTGGCCGCAGAGGGGCGCACCATGATCCTCGTCACCCATGACATGCGGCTGGCGGCGGATGTCTCGGAACATGTGGTCTTCCTGCACAAGGGCCGCATCGAGGAGGAAGGCCCGCCGGAGGAGCTTTTCAACCGTCCGCAATCGAAACGGCTGCAACAATTCCTCAGCGCAACCGTTGCAGCCTGAAACCGCGCGACTTCAAAGCAATGCAAAAGGGAGAAAGCCATGAGAAAATTCATTATCGCCACCACCGCCCTGGCCCTTTCGGCCGGCCTTGCCCTGGCCCAGGAAACCGTCCGCATGGGTACCGAGGGCGCCTATCCGCCCTACAACTTCATCAACGACAACGGCGAGGTGGACGGCTTCGAGCGCGAACTCGGCGACGAGCTGTGCAAGCGCGCCGGCCTGACCTGCGAGTGGGTCACCAATGACTGGGATTCGATCATCCCCAACCTGGTGAGCGGCAACTACGACACCATCATCGCCGGCATGTCGATCACGCCCGAGCGCGACGAGGTGATCGACTTCACCCAGGAATACCTGCCGCCCGAGCCCTCGGCCTATGTCGCGCTCTCGCCCGACGTGGATCTCAAGGGCGGGGTGATCGCGGCCCAGACCGGCACCATCCAGGCCGCCTACATCGCCGAGACCGGCGCCACGCTGGTGGAATTCGCCACCCCCGACGAGACCATCGCCGCAGTCAAGAACGGCGAAGCCGACGCGGTGCTGGCCGACAAGTCCTACCTCGATCCGATCGTCGCCGAATCGGGCGGCATGCTGGTCTTTGCCGGCGATCCGGTGCCGCTTGGCGGCGGCGTCGGCATGGGGGTCCGCGAAAGCGACACCGAGCTGAAGGAGAAGTTCAACCAGGCCATCTCCTCGATGAAGGCGGACGGCACGCTGAACGCGCTGATCCGGAAGTGGTTCGGCGAAGACGCCGCGACCTTCTGAGGCAACACGGGCGGGGCCGGCCGGGCCCCGCCCCCACCGGCCGCGCCGATGTTCTCCTTCTGCACCGATCCCGCCAGCCTGCCGCAGCTGGAATGGTTTGCCTGCTACCTGACCACGGGCAAGCACATGGCCTTCTACGGCTCCTTCCTGGTGGTCCTGCTGCTTCTGCTGGTCACCGCGCCGGTCGCGCTTGCCTTCGGCTTCGGCGGGGCGATGGCGGCGCGCGCGCGTTTCGCGCCGCTGCGCTGGTTCGGCAAGGGCTATACGGCGGTGGTGCGCGGGGTGCCCGACATCGCCTTCTTCATGTTCTTCGTGATCGCCCTGGATCAGGGCATCGAATGGCTGCGCCACAAGATCAGATGCCCCGACTGGGAGCAGCCGATCCGCCAGGGCAACGATTTCGTCGTCTGCGCGCAGGCCAAGATGCCCCTGTCGAACGCCGCCCAGTGGGTGCATGAAGCCTACGGCTTCACGCTGGCGGTCCTTACCTTCTCCATCGTCTTCGGCGCCTTTGCGGCGAATGTCCTCTTTGGTGCGATGCGCGCCGTGCCGCGCGCCCAGGTGGAAACCGCCGAGGCCTACGGCATGACCCACCGGCAGGCCTTCTGGCGCATCACCGTGCCGCAGATGTGGATCTATGCACTGCCGGGGCTGTCGAACCTGTGGATGATCCTGATCAAGGCCACGCCGCTTTTGTTCCTGCTTGGCGTCGAGGACATCGTCTACTGGGCGCGCGAGCTGGGCGGGGCCAAGACCTCGGCCTACAGCTACCCCCACCCGGACTGGCGGCTGTGGTATTTCCTGGCGCTGCTGGTGTTCTACCTCGGGCTTACGCGGGTCTCGGAAATCGTGCTCGGGCGGATCACGGCGCGGCTGTCGCACGGGCAGGCCACGCTGGGCGGGCAGGCCCTCAGGAAGGGCGCCGGATGAACAGCTGCCTGGAAACCATACGCGATTACGCCCTGCGCTCCATCGGCATCGGCGAGAGGCTGCTGCCGCGCGCGGACATCACGCTGTGCGAACAGTTTACCCTGATCGGCTCGGGGCTGATCTGGAACATCTATTTCGGCGCCCTGGCGCTGTTCTTCGGCTTCTTCCTGGCCACCGCCGTGGCGCTGGCGCGGGGCGCGCGCAACGCGCTGCTGCGCAAGCCGGCGCAGTGGTTCATCTTCGTCTTCCGCGGCTCGCCGCTGTTCATCCAGTTCTTCCTCTTCTACGAGGCCTTCGTGCTGCTGCCCAAGATGGGGATCGACATCAACCTCGGCTTCGTCGAGATCACCGCCGAGACCCGCTGGCTGACGCGGGCCTGGCTGGGGGCGCTGATCGTGCTGTTTCTCAATACCGCCGCCTATTCGGGCGAGATCTTCTACGGCGCGTTGCGCGCGGTGCCCCAGGGCGACATCGAGGCGGCCGATGCCTACGGGCTTACCGGCTGGCGGAAATTCCGGCGCATCGTCTGGCCCACCATGCTGCGCCTGGCCTGGCCGGCCTACACCAACGAGGCCATCTTCCTGTTTCACGCCACCACGCTGGTCTATTTCTCGGGCTTTCCCGCCTGGCAGCAGAAGGGGGATGCGCTCTATTACGCCAACTACTTCGCCGACAAGACCTTCAACCCCTTCATCCCCTACCCGATTCTGGCCGGCTATTTCATCCTGCTGACCCTTGCAATCATCGCCGTCTTCGGGCTGATCAACCGCCGTCTCAACCGCCACCTGCCGCAGGAGCGGCGCCAGATGCTGCGCTTTCGGCCCAACTACATCCGCTGACGGCAAGCCGAAAGACGGCCGGGCGGGCCCGCACCGGCCAGCCCTGCGCAACATTGCCCGGCGGCAAAATTTCTGCATTCTGAGCGCAGGAGGATAGCGATGGACGAATTTCTGGCGAAACTGCCCCGCCCCGCGCTGGACTACCTCGGCGGGCACCGCCCCGACGAAATCGAGTGCATCGTTCCGGATCTGGCCGGGATTGCCCGCGGCAAGGCCATGCCGGCGGCGAAATTCTCCGGCCAGTCGCATTTCTACCTGCCCAACTCGATCTTCCTGCAGACCATCACCGGCGACTGGGCCTACCCCGAAGGAGAGCTCTACACCGAGCCCGACATGGTGCTCGTCCCCGATTTCGCCACCACCACCGCCGCGCCCTGGACGGCCGATCGCACCCTGCAGGTCATTCACGACGTCAACGACCGGGACGGCCAGCCGGTGCCCATCGCGCCGCGCAACGTGCTCAGGCGGGTGGTGGCCCTGTACGAGGAACAGGGCCTGCGGCCGATCGTGGCCCCCGAGATGGAGTTCTTCCTGGTGGCCCGCAACACCGATCCCAACCAGCCGGTGGTGCCCCCGGTGGGCCGCACCGGCCGGCGCGCGGCCCAGCGCCAGGCCTACTCGGTTTCGGCGGTGGACGAATACGGCCCGGTGATCGACGACATCTACGATTTCGCCGAGGCCCAGGGCCTGGAGATCGACGGCATCCTGCAGGAGGGCGGGGCCGGGCAGATCGAGATGAACCTGCGCCACGGCGACCCGGTGCGCCTCGCCGACGAAATCTTCTATTTCAAGCGGCTGATCCGCGAGGCCGCCCTGCGCCACGACTGTTTCGCCACCTTCATGGCCAAGCCGATCCAGGACGAGCCGGGAAGCGCCATGCACATCCACCATTCGGTGGTCTCTTCGGAAGATGGAAAGAACATCTTCAGCGATTCGCAAGGGCGCGAAACGGAAGCCTTTGCGCATTTCATCGCCGGGCTGCAGAACCACCTGCCCTCGGTGATCGCCATCCTTGCGCCCTACGTGAACAGCTACCGCCGCTACGTGCCCGATTTCGCCGCCCCCATCAACCTGGAATGGGGCCGCGACAACCGCACCACCGGGCTGAGGGTGCCGATCTCGGGCCCCGAGGCGCGCCGGGTGGAAAACCGCCTGCCGGGCATGGACGTCAACCCCTATCTCGGGATCGCCGCCTCGCTGGCCTGCGGGCTGCTGGGCCTGCGCGAAGGGCGTCTGCCGCGCGAGGCGTTCACCGGCAACGCCTTCGCCCTGGGCGAGGGCATCCCCGGCAACCTCGGCGAGGCGCTGGCGCTGTTCGAGGCCGACGACGCCATCCGGGAAATCCTCGGCCCCGAGTTCTGCAGGGTTTACGCGGCGGTGAAGAAGAACGAGAACAACCAGTTCCTGCAGGTCATCAGCCCGTGGGAACGCGAGCACCTCCTGCTCAATGTCTGATCCTGTCCGCCTTTCGCCGGTTTCGTGAGCCGGGGCGATTTCGGTAGCCTTTTGCGGGCGAGTTGTATAAAGTTTTTTCGAAAACAGGTTTCGGAAAAGGTGAAACATGGCCCTCGCTCCCAATGTCTATGACGCCGAACCGATTCCCCCGGCCGCCCGCGCCGAGATCGATCGGCTGCTGGCCAGCGGCGACCTGTTCCGCTACACCGCCCCCGAAGACAGCCCCGTGGCGCTGCTCGAGCGGGAATTCGCGGCGCTGATGGGATCGCGTTTCGCGCTGGCCGTCAGCTCCTGTTCGGCGGCGCTGTTTCTCTCGCTCAAGGCCCTGGGCCTGCCGCGCGATTCGAAGGTGCTGATCCCGGCCTTCACCTTCGCCGCCGTGCCCTCTTCGGTGGTGCATGCCGAGTGCATCCCGGTGCTGGCCGAGGTAGGCGAGGATTTCCGCATCGATCTGGCCGATTTCGAGGCCCGGCTGTTCGACCCGGCCAACGACATCCGGGCGGTGATCATCAGCCACATGCGCGGCCATACCTCGGACATGGACGCGATCATGCAGATGGCCCGGGCCCGCGGCGTGCCGGTTGTCGAGGATGCCGCCCACAGCCTGGGCACCACCTGGCACGGGCGCAACATCGGCACCATCGGCAAGGTGGGGTGCTTTTCCTTCCAGTCCTACAAGCTGGTGAACGCCGGCGAGGGGGGGATCATGATTTCCGACGACGCCGACCTGATCGCCCGGGCGGTGATCATGTCGGGCGCCTACGAGCACAACTGGAAGAAACACCCGGTGCTGCATGACGCCTTCGCGCGCTGGCAGAACAGGCTGCCGCTCTACAATACCCGGCTGTCGAACCTCTCGGCTGCGATCATCCGCCCGCAGCTGGCCGAGGTGCCGCGACGGGTGCGCGACGGGCGGCGCAACCACGATTACGTGGCCGAAATCCTCAACCGCTCGCCCTGGCTGTCGGTTCCCCCGCCGCTGCCACCGGAGCGGCGCGCGCCCGATTCGATCCAGTTCAACCTGCTGGACATGAGCGACGGGCAGACCCGCGCCTTCGCCGATGCGGCCGCGGCGCGCGGGGTCTCGGTGCAGGTGTTCGGGATGTCGGCCGACAACGCCCGCGCCTACTGGAACTGGGAATTCCTGGGCGAGGTGCCCGATCTGCCGAAGACCCGCGCCATGCTGATGCGCGCCTGCGACGTGCGGCTGCCGGCGCGCCTGGGACGCGAGGATCTGGATTTCATCGCCGGGGCGCTGGTGGGCTCCGCCGAGGAGGTGATGGGCCGGCCCCGCGCCTTCGGAACCTGACGGCAGGAAAGCGGCACGAGGGCACGGGGCGCGCGCACACGCGCACAGGCCGGTTGCAGCTGATCGGCGGCGGCCGGCCTCAGATCAGCCGCAGATCGCCCTTCAGCCACGGCATCTGCCGGTGGCAGGGAAGGATGATCTGCTCGCGCAGCAGGTTGCGCAGGCGGGTCGCGATGATGGCGGGCATGTCGCCCAGCACGCCGCGCCGGGCGGTAAGGGTGATGATGCGCGTCAGCGGCTCGAAGGGCATCGCCAGCACATCGACCTGATCGAGAAACTGCCGGGCATGGGTGACCGCCAGCGGCGTGAGGATCGTCCAGCCCTCTCCGGCCGCCACCATGGCCATGATCGCGTGGTAGCTGTCGAGCTCGAAGCGCTGTGCCGGCTGGAGATGCTGGCGGGCCAGATGCGCCTCGAGGATGCGGCCCATGTGATGGCGGCTGGTGTAGCGGATGAAGGGCATCCGCAGAAGCCGCTCGCGCCCGTCCCGGGGCGAGAGCGCGCCGCGCGGGGCGACCACCACGAAGGGCTCTTCCAGCAGGGGGTATTCCTCCATCCAGTCGGCGGCGGCCCCCATCCGCGCGGCCACCGCAACATCGAGGGCGCGGTTGTCGAGCTTGTCGAGCAGCCTGTGGCTGGCGCCGGTTTCCAGCTGGAAGCGGGCATCGGTGAACTCCGCAGCCAGCTGGCGCAGCAAGAGCGGCGTGACCCCGGCATCGAAATCCTCGATCACGCCGAGGCGCAGCAATGTCAGGTTGGCCCGGCCGGCGCGCGCCACCTCGTCGCGGGCCTGTTCCGCCTCGTTGAGAATGCTGTGGGCGCGGCGCAGGAAGAGCTCTCCGGCCGGGGTCAGGGCGATGGGGCGTTCGCGCCGGTTGAGCAGCGCAGCCCCCAGCGCCGCCTCCAGGTTGGTCAGCTGCTGGCTGACCGCCGAGGCCGAAGCCCCCAGGCGCCGGGCGGCGGCGGTAATCGATTGCTCCTCCGCCGTGGCCACGAAGACCTCGACGCCCCACAGGGTGATCCGGCCCGGTGTGTCGGCCATCGGCTTTCGATGCTCCCTTCCGCCGCGCCCCTTGCCGGGCCCGGCCCCGCGGGCGGGCCTAGTCGCCGAGTTTCGACAGCTTGGCCTGCAACTCCGCGAGCTGCTTCCTGATCTCGTCGAGTTCCTCGGACGTGCCGCCCTGTTCCTGCTTTTGCCCTTCCTCGCCCTGGTCCTTGCCGCCGGCTCCGGCCCAGGCGCCCGTCATGGCCTTGAGGAAGGCCTGCTGCTGCGCCTGCATTGCCTCGAAACCGGGCATGCCGGCCAGCGGGTTGGCGAGGTTTTCCATCATCTTCGACTGGCCGTCGCGCAGCATTTCGAAGGACATGGCCAGGAACTGCGGCACCACCGACTGCACCCCGGTGGTGTAGCTGCGCACCAGATCCGTCAGCACGTTGATCGGCAGCACGCTGTCGCCCCGGCCCTCATGTTCGGCAATGATCTGAAGCAGATACTGGCGCGTGAGGTCATCGCCGCTTTTCAGGTCGATGATCTGCACGTCGCGCCCTTCACGGATGAACCCGGCGATGTCGTCGAGCGTCACGTAGTCGCTGGTTTCGGTATTGTAGAGCCGCCGGCTGGCGTAGCGCTTGATCAGCAACGGTTCCTTCTTTTCGGCCACGGATCTGCCCTCCCTATTCGGCGATGCAGCGAAGACTAGGACAGCGCAGGACAAAAAGAAAGGGCGGGCACAAGGCCCGCCCTCCACGATCACATCGACAGGGAGGAGAATCGATGGATGATCTCTTGCGTGCCGCTTACTTCGAGGAAGCGGCGGCCTTCTTCGCGGCGCTCGTCACTTCGGCGGTGGCCTTCTTGACGGCGGCGGTGGCGTCTTCGCTGATGTCCTTGCCGGCGGCAAGCATCAGTTCGACGGTTTCCATCTGCACCTTCTTGGCGACCTCGGCGAAGGCGGCCATGTTCTCGGCCACCAGCTCGGCCTGGGCCGAGGCGAAATCCGTCCATGCCTTGGTGTAATCGGCCGGGTCTTCCTTGACCTTGGCGACCTCACCGACCTTGGCCAGGGTTTCCCTGGTCCACTTGTTCGAGATCTCGGTCGACTTGTCGGCGGCTTCCAGCGCTACCTTGGTGAGCTTTTCGCCGAAGGTCGCCTGGGTCTTGAAGGCGTCCTGAACCGCGGAGAAGTCAACCGGGAAGGCGCCCATGAAGTCCTGCACGACCTTGGTGTAATCCTGAGTCCTGGGCATTTTTTCACTCCTTGCTACGGGTCCATCCCGTTTTCTGCGTCTGCAAAGAATATGCTCTCTGCGGCGCAGCATTTCAAGGGGTTCATGCTGCGCTGCGGCAAGATTTTCCTTTATCCAGTGGAATCAGTTACTTGAGCGGAAGAGGACGTAGGTTCCGGGGGCCGGAGCGAGGACGGGATGGGCAGAATCACCCGGGCTTCGCGCCACGACAAGCGCACCGGAGCGCCGGCGCAGCCAGGCCTCCCACCTAGGCCACCAGGAGCCTTCGTGGAACGCGGCCCCCTGGCGCCACTCTTCGGCCGGCTGCGTGAGATCGGGGTTGGTGAAGTGGCCGTATTTCCTTCGCCCCGGAGGGTTGACGATCCCCGCGACATGGCCCGATTGCGAGAGGATGAAGGTCTTGTCCCTTGCCCCCATCTGGCGAATGCCGTCGTAGCTGGAGGTCCAGCTGGCGATGTGATCGCTCTCGCAGGTCACCGCGCACAGCGGCACCCTCACGTCTCGGATCGACAGCACCTTGCCGCCGAGCTCGAGGCGGCCCTCGGCGAAGCGGTTATCCTGGCACAGCCAGCGCAGATATTCCACCGCCATGCGCCCCGGCAGATTGGTGCCGTCGCCGTTCCAGTAGAGCAGATCGAAAGCCGGCGGCGGCTCGCCCAGCATGTAGCGGCGCACCGCGGGGGTGTAGATGAGATCGTTCGAGCGCAGGAAGCTGAAGGTGCGCGACATGATGAAGGAGCGCAGGCAGCCCACGCGGCCCACCTCCTCTTCGATGCCGTCCACGAAATCGTCGTCGAGGAACACCTCGAACTCGCCCTGATCGGAGAAATCGGTAAGCGTGGTCAGGAAGGTGGCCGAGCGGATCGGACTTTCCCGGCGCTTGTGCAGAAGCGCCAGCGTCAGCGCCAGGGTGGTGCCGGCGATGCAGTAGCCCACCGTGTTGACCTTCTTTTCGCCGGTGATCCTGCGCACCTCGTCGATGGCCGCAAGGTAGCCCTCCTCAATGTAGCTCTCCAGGCCCACGTCGGCATAGGTTTCATCGGGATTGACCCAGGAGACGACGAACAGCGTGTAGCCCTGATCGACGATCCACCTGATCAGGCTGTTCTCGGGGCGCAGATCGAGGATGTAGAACTTGTTGATCCAGGGCGGAAAGATTATCAGCGGCACCCGGCGCACCTTTTCGGTGGTGGGCGCATACTGGATCAGCTCCATCATGCGGTTGCGGAAGATCACCGAACCGCGGGTGGTGGCGAGGTTCTCGCCCACCCGGAAGGCATCCCTGTCGGCCAGCGAGACGATGAGCTCGCCGTCATTGGCCTCGATGTCGTGCACCAGGTTTTCCAGCCCCCGCACCAGGCTTTCGCCGTTGGTCTCGACGGCGCGGGCCAGCGCCTCGGGGTTGGTGGCAAGAAAGTTGGCCGGGCTGAACATCTCGACCAGCTGGGTGGTGAAATACTCCAGCCGCTTGCGGTCATGCTCGTCGAGCCCCTCGATGTCGCGCACGATGTTGCGCACCGCCTCGGCGTTCAACAGGTACTGGTTCTTGAGGAAGTGGAAATAGGGGTTGGTGCGCCACAGCGGGCTGGCAAAGCGCCTGTCGTCCCGGCCGGCGTCCTCCTTCGGCTCCTGGCCGCCGCCGGCCAGCAGTTTCTGCGCCTCCACGTAATGGCGCAGCGTCTCGCCCCAGTAGGAAACCTGATGCTCGATGAGCTTGGCCGGGTTGGCCATCATCTCGGCCATCCATGCGGCGGCGGCGCGCGAATACAGATCCGGCCCCGGGGCCTGCAGGCTGGGATCGACAGGCTTCTTGCGCGCCAGGGCCGCAATCAGCCGCCTGGACAGTTCCTCGATCTTTTGCAGATTTGCCTCAAGCCTGGGAAGATCGGGGGCGGTGAGGCCTTCGTCGGTTGTCATCGATCAGGTTCCATCCTACCTTGTGCACGTGCAGAATAGCCGCGCCTTCGCCGGGGGGAAAGGCGCGAGTAACCCGAAAAACGGGAAAGGGACAGGCATGCGTTTCATGGCAACCTACGATCTGATGGAAACGGCACGGGTAACCAACCAGTGGCTGGGGGCCACGGCGCAGGCGTTCGGCTCCTACCCGGCGGTGGCGATGATCCCCAACCCGGCCTTTCAGCTGATCGCCGCCTGGGGAGAGGTAACGGAGCGCAGCTTTGCCCGGATGGTCGCCAAGCCCGACTGGGGCATCGCCTCGGTGGTGGGTGAGGACGGGCGCGACCACCTGGTGCAGATCGAAACCCTGGTCAAGCGCCCCTTCGGCGACCTGATCCATTTCAAGGTGCCGGGGCGCAGGCCGCGCAGGCGCCGGGTGATGCTGGTGGCGCCGATGTCGGGGCACTACTCGACGCTGCTGCGCTCCACCGTCATCAGCCTGCTGCCCGATTGCGAGGTCTATATCACCGACTGGCACAACGCGCGCGACATCCCGCTCAGCGCCGGCAAGTTCGACATCGAGGATTACACCCTCTACCTCGTCGAGTTCATGCGCCATCTCGGCCCGAATACCCATGTGATCGCGGTGTGCCAGCCGGCACCGCTGACACTTGCCGCCACCGCCTACCTGGCCGAGCAGGACGCCGCCGCCCAGCCCCGCTCGCTGACCCTGATCGGCGGCCCGATCGACCCGGACGCCAACCCCACCGAGGTGACCGATTTCGGCCGCCGGGTGACCATGGGCCAGCTCGAGGAGGCAATCATCCAGCGTGTCGGCTTCAAGTATGCGGGCGTGGGGCGGATGGTCTATCCGGGGCTGCTGCAGCTGGCCTCCTTCATGTCGATGAATGCCGAGCGCCATGCCCGCGCCTTTTCCGAGCAGATCCTGCGCACCGCCAAGGGCGAGGCCGCCGATCACGACAAGCACAACCGCTTCTATGACGAATACCTGGCGGTGATGGACATGACCGCCGAATTCTACCTCTCGACGGTGGAGCGCATCTTCAAGAAGCGCGAGATCGCCCGCAACGCCTTCACGGTGGACGGGCACAAGGTGGATTTCGGCAAGATCACCGATGTGGCGGTAAAGATCGTCGAGGGCGAAAAGGACGACATCTCGGCCCCCGGCCAGTGCCTGGCCGCGCTCGACCTGCTCACCGGGCTGCCCGAGTCGAAGAA
>JALSGY010000359.1 GCA_026982515.1 Paracoccaceae bacterium | reverse complement strand
GGCGATCAGTGCCGGATCGTCGGGCAGGAAGGTTTCCTTTCGCAGGGTCTCGCGCCCGTATCCCTGTGGCAATGCGAACATCCGCCAGATATCCGCCGCTTCGCGCGCGCGGCCAAGCGCGTTGCGATGGCGGACGATCTGCTGCACGAGGGCCGGAAAGTCTTCGCCGGTGAAATGGTCGGCCACTGCCCGCAGCGCTTCGGCATCGGCACCTTCGGCGATCTGCTCCACCACCTCTTCCTGCAGCAGCCGGGCGGCGCGTTCGTCCATTTCGGTGAAAAAGGGCGATACGCCGGCCTCGATGGGAAAGCGACGCAGGAGCGAGGCGCAGAAGGAATGGATGGTCTGGATGCGCAGCCCGCCCGGCGTATCGATGGCGCGGGCAAACAGCGTGCGCGCCCGTGACAGCGCCCGCTGGTCGAAGCGCTCGGCATGGCCCAGCGCCGAGAGGCTGGCGCGCAGGGCATCGTCGCCCTGCATGGCCCATTCGCCGAGCCGTCTGAACAGCCGGTTCTGCATCTCGGAAGCGGCGGCCCTGGTGTAGGTCAGGCACAGGATGTGCTGGGGCGAGACGCCATCAAGCAGCAGCCGCGCCACCCGATCGGTCAGCACCCGCGTCTTGCCGGATCCGGCATTGGCGGCCAGCCAGGTGGAGGTGGCGGGGCTGGCGGCTGCAATCTGCCGTCGGGTGGCGTCATCGGGGGCCATGGCCAACCTCCTCGCCGCGGGGCTCTGCGGTTTCGTCCCATTCACCGTATCGCGCCAGATGATCGTAATCGCCGGCAAAGGTGGTCCGGAGCGCGGCGCGGCGCGCGGTGTAGCCCTGGGCGGGCCGCTGGTAGTGGCGGATCAGGCGCAGGAATTCGTCTCTGATCCGGGCGGTTCTGCCCTTTTCCAGAGAGATCTCCACCGTCTTCGGAGTGGCGCCGAGGCCGATATAGGCAACCGCGGCCACCGGGGCGGGGGCCAGACCTTCGAAGGCACCGTGCTCGGCCATGACCGCCTCGAGCAACAGCTGCTTTTCGAACCGCTCGACCTGCGGGGCGGTGGGCGGGCTGCCCGTCTTGTAATCGTAGATGAGATACGCGCCGCTTTCGGTGCGATCGATGCGGTCGGCCTTCGCGGTGAGGGTGAAGCCGATTTCGGGGAAGTCCAGCCGCCCCTTCACCTCCTGCGCGGCGGGTGTGGCGAGGGCCTGGCGACGCTGCTCGTCGGCAAGGAAACGTTCGGCAACCCGTGCGAGCCGGGCGCGCCAGAACAGCCGGGCGGCAGGCCATGGGGCTTCCTGTGCCAGCACATCGTCGGCGATACGCATGAGCAGGGCGCGGGCCCGTGCCCGTCCGGCGGACAGATCGGCTTCGCGGATGAAGCGCTCGAACACCCTGTGCAGGACGGTTCCGCGCAGGGGCGCATCCGGGCGGCGATGCAGCGGGTCCAGCTTCTTCAGCCCGAGGACCCTTTCGGCATAGATTGCGTAAGGGTCGCGGATCAACCGGGCGACAGCGGTAACGGAAAGCTGCCGCGGCCGGGCCGCGACCGGCGGGCGGGGCGAGGGGCGCGGCGCGGGCGGCACGGGAACGGGCCGTTCAAGCGCCGCGGCGCGTTGCAGCCATGTCTTGCCGCGGCTGCGCATCTGCCGCAGCGCCTCGGCCCCTTCTTCGGACATGCCGGACATCAGGTTGAGCAGGCGGTTGAGCCAGCGCGAGGGCACCGTTTCGGAATCGTCATCGCGCAGGGCGCGGCAAAGCACCACTTCTTCGGCGCAGATCGCCTGCTGAAAGTCGTGCGCGGCCAGGCCGATGCGGCGTTCGGGCACGAGAAGGCCCGCGCGGACGCGCAGCTCGCGGTTCAGCCAGGGGTCGGGGGCAGGCAGGCCGGGCCAGGTGCCTTCGTTGAGCCCGCCGAGAATCACCAGCCCGGCCCCCTGAACCCGGGCCTCCAGCGTGCCCCAGATCATGATGCCGGGGTGTGGGCGGACCGGGTCGCGCACCTCGATGCCTTCCAGCGCGGCGTCGAAAAAGGCGGCGTAATCGCGCGGAGAG
>JALSGY010000358.1 GCA_026982515.1 Paracoccaceae bacterium | reverse complement strand
CAACGACCCTGACGGGAAGTATATCGGTTTCGCCGCCGCCGGCTACGGCATCATGTGGAACACCCGCTATCTTGCGGCCAACGATCTGGAGCCGCCGAAGGAATGGGCAGATCTCAAGAAGCCCGAGTATTTCGGCCATGTGGGCATGTCGGCCCCGTCGCGTTCGGGCACCACGCACCTGACGGTGGAAACCGTGCTGCAGGGCGAGGGCTGGGATGCCGGCTGGGCCGAGTGGAAGTGGATCGCCGGCAATTTCGCCACCGTCACCGAGCGCAGCTTCGGCGTGCCCGACGGGGTGAACACCGGCAACTTCGGCATCGGCGTGGTGATCGATTTCTTCGGCTTCTCGTCCAAGGCCTCAGGCTTCCCGGTGGAGTTCGCCTATCCCACCGTCACCGCGCTGGTGCCGGCCAATATCGCCATCGTCAAGGATGCGCCCAACGAGGCCGGCGCGCGCGCCTTCATCGAGTATCTGCTGACCCCCGAGGGGCAGAAGGTGCTGCTCGACCCGGCGATCATGCGCCTGCCGGTCAACCCCGAGACCTACAAGTTCGCTCCCGAGGGCTTCCCCAACCCCTTCGCTCCGGGCTCGACCATCGGGGCGGCGGTAAAGTTCGACGTCCTCAAATCCAAGGCGCGCTACAATCTCGTCAACTCCATGTTCGACGTGATGATCACCTACCGGCTGGATGACCTGCGCGCCGCGGTGCGCGCGGTGCAGCTGGCCGAAGCCAAGCACGCCGGCGGCGACAATGCCGAGGCCAAGGCGCTGATTGCCGAGGCCCGCGCGCTGATCGAGGCCAACCCGATCGACGAGGCCAAGAGCCTCGATCCGGAGTTTGCCGCGATCTTCACCAAGAAGCGCAAGAAGGCCACCGACAAGGTGGGTGAGCGCCAGGCCCAGGTGGAACAGCAGTGGGATGCGATGGTGGTGGAGAACTACCGCCGCGCCAGGGAGCTGGCCGACAAGGCCGCCGCCATGTAGCGCGCCCGGCGCGCGGCCCCGCCCGGGGCCGCGCTGCCACCCGAGCACCCGGCCCGGCAGGCGGAGATGTTTCGCCTGCCGGGCCCCGGCGCCACCGCCTGAACACCGGAAAGACGAGCCATGCCCGACACCCCCGCCACCGGCAACCTTGCCGACAAGCTCCCCTCGGCCCTCTTTCCGCGGCTGTCCGCCACCGCCCTGGTGGCGGTGCTGATCGCGATCATCCTGATCGGGCTCTTGCTGATCCCGGTGCTTCTGGTCATCTACGTCGCCTTCCAGGACCCCAACACCGGGGCGCTGACGCTGAACAATTTCCGGGATTTCTTCTCCTCCTCGCTGTTTCGCGAAAGCTTCTGGAATTCCTTCTACGTCTCGGCCATGTCGGTCGTGATCGCCACCGCCATTGCCCTGCCGCTGGCCTATATCACCACCCGCTTCAACTTCGCCGGATCGATCCTGATCCAGTCGCTCGGTTTCATTCCGCTGATCATGCCCCCCTTCGTGGGCGCGGTGGCGATGCAGCTGATCTTCGGGCGCAATGGCACCGTCAACCTGCTGCTGCGCGATTCGTTCGGTTTCACCATCCCCTTCATGGACGGGCTCAACGGGGTGATCCTGGTGCAGTCCATCCATTATTTCCCCTTCATCCTGATCAACCTCTCGGCGTCCTTGCGCAACATCGACCGCTCGATGGAAGAGGCCGCGCAGAACCTGGGCTCGCACGGGATGCGGCTGTTTCGCCGGATCGTCTTTCCGCTGGCCATGCCGGGCTACATCGCCGGGGCGGCGCTGGTGTTCATCAAGGTGTTCGACGATCTCGGCACGCCGCTTCTGCTCAACGTCAACAACATGCTGGCTCCGCAGGCCTTCCTGCGCATCTCCTCGATCGGCATCTCCGATCCGATGGGCTATGTGATCTCCTTCATCCTGGTGATGTTCTCGATCTTCTCGCTGTGGGCCTCGTTCCTGTTCATGCGCGGCAAGGATTACGCCACCGTGCAGAAGGGCGGCGGCGGGCTGAGCAGGCGCGACCTGAAGCTGGGCGAGAAGATCCTCGCCTACGGGGTGGTGCTGCTCATCCTTGCCTTCGTGCTCTCGCCGCATATCGGGCTGACGCTGCTGGCCTTCGGCACCATCTGGTCTTTCGCGCCTCTGCCCGACGGCTACACGCTGAAGAACTTCGTGACCATGTGGCAGACCTCGGGGCAGTACATCTCCAACACCATCCTCTATGCGGGCCTGGCGGCTCTGGCCGATGTGATCATCGGCACCGCGATCGCCTATATCGTGCTGCGCACCAGGATCTTCGGGCGCAAGGCGCTGGACTACCTGGCCACTGCGGCACTGGCGGTGCCGGGCGTGGTGCTGGGCATCGGCTATCTGCGGCTGTTTCACGGCATCGAGGTGCCTTTCGTCGGCAAGCCGATGGCCAGCTGGTGGGTGATCATCGCGCTGGCGCTGATGATCCGCCGGCTGCCCTACGCGCTGCGCGCCTGCACCGCGGCGCTGCAGCAGGTGTCGGTGGCACTGGAGGAGGCGGCCGAGAATCTTGGCGCCACCAAGGGACGGACCATCCGCCGGGTGGTGATTCCGCTGATGACCGCCGGGATTCTCGCCGGCTTCGTCACCTCCTTTGCCACCGCCGCGGTCGAGCTTTCGGCCACCATCATGCTGGTGTCCTCGGATGCCGACGCGCCGCTGGCCTACGGCATCTACCTGTTCATGCAGACGCCTTCGGGGCGCGGGGCGGGGGCGGCGCTGGGGCTGGTGGCGGTGCTGATCGTGGGCCTTGGCACCTTCATCTCTCAGCTCATCGTCGAACGTGACAAGAAATATCGCATGAACGGGCAGGACCAATGAACGATTCAACGCAACTGGAGGCGCCCGCAGTGGCGAAGAACGGGGACATGAAACAGCGGATGGTGGGTATCGAGATCGAAAATCTCCACCTTTCCTTCGGGCAGACGGAAGTGCTCAGCGGGGTCGATCTGACGATCGAGCCGGGCGAGTTCTTCGCCTTCCTCGGGCCTTCCGGCTCTGGCAAGTCGACGCTTCTGCGCGCCATCGCGGGGTTCGGGCCGCGTCCGCGCGGGATGATCCGCATCGGCGGGCGCGACGTGATCGACCTGCCGCCGTGGAAGCGCAATGTCGGCATGGTGTTTCAAAGCTACGCCCTGTGGCCGCATCTGAGCGTGCGCGAGAACGTGGCCTTCGGCCTGCGCGAGCTGCGCTTCCCGCGCGCCGAGATCGGCCCGCGCGTCGATGCCGCCCTCGATCTGGTGGGCCTGCGCGATCTGGCCGACCGGATGCCCAATCAGCTCTCGGGTGGTCAGCAGCAGCGCATCGCACTGGCCCGCACCGTGGTGGTGGAGCCGCAGGTGCTGCTGCTTGACGAACCGCTTTCCAATCTCGACGCCAACCTGCGGGTGCAGATGCGCCGCGAGCTTCTGGCGCTGCAGCGCAAGCTGGGCCTGACCACCATCTTCGTGACCCACGATCAGGAAGAGGCCAACACAACCTCCGACCGCATGGCGGTGCTCGACGGCGGGGTGATCCAGCAGGTGGGCACCCCGCAACAGCTTTACGACGCCCCGTGCAATCTTTTCGTGGCCGGCTTCCTGGGCACCGCCAACATCCTGGAGGGACGGGTGGAAAGGGACGGCGAAGCGGTGCGTTTCGTCACCACCACCGGCGAGGCGCTGCCGATCGCCGAGGCGGAGCCGGGGCGCGGCTCGATCGTGCTGCGGCCGCAGAACATCACCCTCACCACCGACGGCGGGCCCGGCACGATCGCCGGCGAGGTGGTCCACCGCGAGTTCCTCGGCAGCCAGATCCGCTATATCGTGCAGGCTGCCGGGGCCGAGATCATCGTCGACCAGAGCCACAGCGTGGGCACCGACTGGCAGGAGATCGGCGCGAAGGTGTCCTTGCGCATCAACGCCCGCACCGCCGTGGTGATCCCGCGGGGCCATGGCGCTTAGGCTCAGGCCCCAATGATCCCGCTGTGAATGTGAGTTTGATGTGCCCTGATTCTAGCCCTCATCCGGCACAGGCATCACGATCTGCTCCAGGCTTGCCTCCACCGGGGTGATGGCGCGGAACTGCTCGTGCACGCCGGCCGCGACAAGCTCGCGGCTGACCACCAGCAGGGTGTTTTCGGGGTGGTCCTCGCACATGGCGCGCATGTGGGCCAGCTCGTCCTCGGCCACCGGGCGGGCGGCATCGGGCGAGGGCGCGCCCCACTCGGCCACGAAATGGCGCGAGAGCGCCTCGACCTGCGCTGCATATTCGTCTTCGGTGATCGCCGTCACCACCACGAAGGTGCAGCGCCCGAAACTCTCCAGCCCCAGCCAGCCGTTGGCGAAGGCCTGGCGCGCCTTGCCGGTGAGGTCGTCCTCGCTCCAGTCGGAAAAGGCGAAGGTGCCGGGGATCGTCCATTCGCCGGGCAGGGCGGCGCGCTCGAAGACATGTTCGTCGGAGTCGTCGAGCCGGATCGCGCGGGCCAGCCTCATCGGCTCATCTCCAGCATCGAGGCCAGGGGCACCGCCCTTGTGCCGGACGCATCGCGCAAGAGCATGTTGCCGTGCTCGTCGAGCCCCATGAACAGCCCCCGCCGGGGGTGTTCGACATGCTCGCCCAAGGAGTCGCAGCGGGCCCGCCAGGCAGTGTGCAGCGGCTCCGGCCCGTCGTTGAGGAAACGGTTGAGCCAGGCCAGCATGTGGCGCGACCAGCTTTCGATGATCTGTGGCGTGGCAAGCTCCACACAGCCTTCGTCATACAGCGTGGTCTGGTCCGGGGTCTCGCCGGGCTCGGTCTCGTGCACCGGCATCAGGGGCAGCTCGAATCCGGTCACCAGCCACTCCGGCACCACCTCCTCCTCGGCCGAGGAGGCCGCGGCCCGCACCCGCCCGCACAGTGCCCCGTTGACCTTGAGCCGGTCGGGCCAGCAAAAATGCACCGCCACCTCCGGCGGGGCCAGCGCGCCAAGGCTGTCGGCCAGTCCCAGCTCGATGGCATAGACCGCGCCCATGGCCTTGCGCAGCGGGGTTTCGGGGGCCAGCACGATGGCGCAGCGCGCGGTGGTGGCATCCTGCGACCACACCACCAGGCCCGGATCGGTGCCGGCCATGGCCTCGGCCGCGGCCTTGACGAAAGGATCCACCCCTGCCGGCACCGGCTGTCCGCGCAGAAGCGGCGGGAAGGTGGGGGCGGGCAGATCCGGCAGGGGGGCGGTCATGCGCACACCCCGGCCTGCCCGGGGAATTTCCGCATCGACAGGTTGAAGCGCTCTTCATTCATCGCGGCTGCCTTTGCTTTTTCCGGGCGGGCGGCTCCGCCCCGTGCCGCGGGGCTTGGCCGGGGCGGGAGACCTAGGTTAGCTTCAGGATGGGAGGATCGCCGAGTGCCTGTCAAGCGATTGCGGGGATGGATGCAGGGCCGCCGCGCTGGCCGCGGTGGCACAGGCGAGTGCGGCGGGGGCGGCCACCACCGGTGATGAATGCAATATCGGACATGAGCATATGTATGCTTGAGCCTGAGCCCAGGTGTCTGGTCCCGGAGTGTGGTGGGACGGGTCTACGCTGAAGCGATCCGGATCCGTTTCATCCCCGGCCCATCTCTCAGGCTGCCGCGAATTTTCCGGCGTTTCGCGGGCTGCAGCGCCAGCCGCCTGATGATCCGTCCACGAGCCTGCACGGTGTCCCCCCCGCGGGGTCGGGGGAGAAGGTGGTGACGTTGAAGACGGTTTTCGGTGCAGTGAACTGCGATTCGGGGTGGCTGGCGCATGTCGCATGCCCTGATCGCCGGTCCGCTCAGCCCTTGCCGTCCTCGTCCAGATAGTCCTCGGTGGTGCGGGGACGGGGCGGATCGCCCATGCGGAAGGGCGAGGCCACGTCGTGATACTGGGCGCGCACCCGGCAGTCGTCGCACATCCGGATCAGCCGGGCATTGTCGGAGTTGGTGAACATCCGGTGCTTGCCCTCGAGCTTTTCGATGATTCGCTCGATGACCGAGCGGGTGCCGAAGGGCTTGCCGCATTCGATGCAGCAGAAGGGCTCTTCCTCGTGCAGGACACGCGGGGCCAGGGCGGCGGGTCGCAGATCGAACTGCGGGACCAGGGTGATGGCGCTTTCGGGACAGCCCGAGGCACATATCCTGCATTGCAGGCAGGCGCTTTCGCGAAAATTCACCTGCGGCCTGTCGGGGTCGTCTCCCAGCGCACCGGTGGGGCACAGCGATACGCAGGCCAGACACAGGGTGCAGGCCTCCGTGTCGATCTTGACCTTGCCGTAGGGTGCGCCGGCGGGCAGGGGCAGCGGCTCCCGCGGCGTAGGTCGCAAGGCACTGGCGGCCAGCCGGGCCACCTCGCGCCGTGAACCCTGGGGCCGGATCGGGCTGATTCCGGCTTGCCGCGACGCGCCGTCGCGGCAAGCCTCTTCCAGCGCCTCCGGATCGGCCGGCTCGATGATGCGCAATGCCTCTCCCGCCCCCGAGATGGCGCGGGCCAGTTCCAGCTGCGCCTCCAGCGTGGTGCACGCGGTGAGGGGGCTGGCCAGGACGGACACCTGCGAAAATCCGCAGCCCAGCGCGGCCAGCAGCTCGGCATGGCCCAGCCCCTCCACATGGGACACCGCCACCGGGATCACGTCGGGGGGCAGGCCGCGGCCGAAACGGGATGACAGCGCGATCATCTCGGCACCGAATTCCGCATCGTGGAACAACAGTCGCGGGGCGTGGCCCGCAAACTTGCGATAGGTCCGCGACAGGGTATCGAGCCGCCTGAACAGAAAGCCGACCTCCGGATCGTCATAGGTGATGGCACCGGAAGGACAGACGGCGGCGCAATCACCGCATCCCGCGCAGATGCCCGGATCGACATGGACGATGTCGCCGTCAGAGGTGATGGCCCCGCTCGGGCAGGCGTCGAGGCAGTTGTGGCACCCTGCCTGGCCGGAACGTGAATGGGCGCACAGGGCAGGGTCGAAACGGGTGTAGAAGGGTTTCTCGAAGGTGCCCGTCAGTTGAGCCGCCTCGAACAGGGCGCGCTCCACCGCCAGCGGGTCGGCGGGATCGGCGCGCAGGTAGCCGTCGCGCTTGTGTGCGGCGGGAAACAGCGGGGCATTGCCGCCGAGATCGAGGATGATGTCGCATTCGGAACGCCCTCCATCGCGGCGCATCGCAAAGCGTGCCGGCCCGCGGCCCGAGGGAATCTGGGCGGCATAGCCATCGACCTGCACCGTGAAGTTCCCCAGATAGCCCGCGGCCCTGACGACCCGCCCCAGGGCGAGGTCGAAGCCGGTGGCGGGGGGGATCTCTTCGGGGGCGGATTCCAGCAGGCAGGTGACGGCGAGCGTTCCGGCCAGCCGTTCTGCGGCGGCCAGGGCAATCTCCTCGGGGCCGATGATCAGGCAGGTCCCGGGCGAGGCGATTTCCATCAGCCGGGTCATCGGCGGCACCAGCATGGCCTCGGCCAGCAGGGCTGCCTGTTTGGCATGTGCCGCGCCTTCGGCGCACCAGCCGGCCCGGTCCCGGATGTCGGCGGTGATCAGGCTCGCCGAGGTGCCGCCCTGGCCTTGGATCTCTTCGGCCAGGGCGGAGAAACGCGCCGCTTCCTGGCCGCAGGCGATCACCACCTTGCCGCCGGCCTCCAGCGCCCGCGCCGCCACGTCCAGATCGTCTGTGCAGGCCTGTGCGCATCTTCTGACGCTGGTCGCGCCGCAGGCCGCGGCGGCTGTGCTCTCGTCAACCGGCATGGTGCCCGCGCAATCGCACAGCACCAGGGTTCGTGCATTGGTCATCGGCAGTTCCTCCCGCCGACCGATTAGGAGGCCACGGGGCGGGGGCGTGTCAAGGGCAGTGCGTGAGAAGGAATGTGCCGAATGTTTTGACAAAGGTGCAACTCGGCCCCTAGGCTTGCCACGAAAGCGGGGATGCCATGAGCGATCTGTCCCGAACCCGACAACTGGAAATCCCGGTAGGCGTGGTGGTGCGGCGCACCCCCGGCATCACGCGCTGGCGGGGCTGGCAGTGGCAGGCGGTAGGGATCATACCCGGCGCCCCCCCGGCCGAATGGAAGGAACTGCGCCGCGAGGGCGAGGCGGTGGAGTTTCACGCCGCCACCGTGTCGCTGGTCCTGCACCGGGCCGAGGTGGAGGGTTATCGGGTGGCGTTGTCGATGGAACCGCCCTCGGTCTTCGTGATTCTCGACGAGGACGACGAGCTCCCCCAGGGCCGGCGCGTGCGGCTGGTCACGGCCTCGGCCTACGAGGCGCAGGAATATGCCGATGCCGGCGAGCAGCTGATCGAGCCGGTGCCGATGCCGCCGGGACTGGCGGCCTGGATCCAGGCCTTCGTCGAGGCCCATGCCCGGGACGAGAAGTTCGTCAAGCGCAAGCGCGACCGGGTGGATACCGAGCGCAAGCAGGACGGGATCGGCGATGTGCGCATCCGCCAGGACGCGGATGTCTATCGTGCGCCCTCGGCGCTCAAGGCCGGGAAGTTCGACGCATGACGGGCGGCGGCGAGGGGTTTCTCTCGCGCTGGGCGCGCCGCAAGGCGGAGGTGCGCGAAGAGGCCGAGCCGGATGCGGCGCAGCCCGAGCCGGCGGAAATTCCCGGCGAGAGCGAGGAGGAGGCGCTAAGGCGCCTTGGCCTGCCCGATCCCGACGATCTGCGCGAGGGCGACGATTTCACCGCCTTTCTCAAGCGCGAGGTGCCGGCCGCCCTGCGCCGGCGGGCGCTGCGGCGGTTGTGGCGGATCAACCCGGCGCTGGCCGGTCTCGACGGGCTGGTCGAGTACGGCGAGGATTTTACCGGCACCGGGGCAAGCGGCGCCGTCGAGACCGCCTACCGGGTCGGACGGGGCTTCATGAAGCGGGTGCAGGAGGCGGGGGAAGAGCCCGCACCGTACGCCGATGGCGATCAGGTGGCGCAGGAAGGGCAGGCTGCCGCGGTGCGGACACAGGCGCCCGCCGCGCCCCGGCCCGGCGAACAGCCGGCCCCGCCCCCTTTGCAGGATGACGCGCCGGACGATGGCGGGCAGCCGGATACGGATGCGGACGAGGCAGCGGTGCCGCCGCCCGCCCGGATGCGCTTTCGGTTCGACTGATCGCACGCCGGCCGGCCCTCGAGACATTGCGCCCCGCACAATCTCAAGAAAAAGATTTGCTTCAAAATTCTTTAATTGCTAGCATGTTAGAATGACAGAATTCCTCGCGAATGAGTCTGCCGGGCCGCACAAGGCCCCGAACGCTGCCGCCGATACCCTTCCGAAAGAAGAATTGTGGCGCGCGGATCTCTACGATCTGCTTGCCGCGCTGCTGGCCCGCCCGCCCTCGGGCGAACTGCTGGCCGGGCTGGCGCGCCTTGAGGGAGACCGGCAAACCGAGATCGGCCGGCACATCGGCGCGCTGGCGCGGCTGGCCTCGGCCACCGGCGAGAAGGCGGCAGAGCGCGAATACAACGCACTCTTCATCGGTCTGGGCCGGGGTGAGTTGCTGGCCTTCGCCAGCTTCTACCTTACCGGGTTTCTCAACGAACAGCCCCTGGCGCGGCTGCGCCGGGACATGGCCCGCCTCGGCATCGCCCGCGAGGAAGATGTCCACGAGCCCGAGGACAACATCGCTACGCTGTGCGAGATCATGGCCGGGCTGATCCGGGGCCGTTTCGGCGCGCCCGCAACCGCCTCGGCGCAACGCGAATTTTTCACCACCCATCTCGAACCATGGGCGGAGCATTTCTTCACCGATCTGGAAAAGGCCGGGGCGGCGGTTCTCTACGCCCCCGTCGGCAGCCTGGGCAGGGCCTTCATGAAGCTCGAAGCCCACACGTTCCGGATGATCGGGTAATTGGTCCCGCGCGGGTTCCGGGCGCGGAAAATGAAAAAGGGAGGAAGTGAATGGCGGAAAGAAAAACCGAGGCCACGCGCCGTGATTTTCTGAAGCTGGCCGGGGTGAGTGCCCCCGGGGCCGTCTCGGCTCTGGCCATGTCGGCCGGGGCCGCAGGGGCCGCCGATGCCGAGGAGATGTCCTCCGGCACCGGGCTTCGCAGCACCGAACACGTGCTGAAATACCTCGAAACGGCGCGCTACTGAATTTCGCGTCGCCGGCATGTGCCACGGGTGACGGTTGCGACTGGCCCTGATCCCGCCCGTGCCGGCTTGTTGAACTCTTGGCCGCAAGGCCAGCAGGGAGGAAACGACATGCTCAGAAAGAAGACAAGCGGGGTGGCGAATGGCTCCCGTGGATCGTCTGTTCTTTCGCAGATCGCCTCGCACAAGGTGGACCGCCGCGGATTTCTGCGCGGCTCGGGGCTCGCGATCGGCGGGCTGGCTGCCCTGGGCGCCACCGGGGGCACCGTGCGCCCGGCAGCGGCGCAGGCGGTCGGCGGCAAGGTGGACACGGTCAAGACCGTCTGCACCCATTGCGCGTTCGGCTGTTCGGTCATTGCCGAGGTTCAGGACGGGGTCTGGATCGGGCAGGAGCCCGGCTGGGACAGCCCGTTCAATCTCGGGGGGCATTGCGCCAAGGGCGCCAGCGTGCGCGACCACGCCATCGGCGAGCGGCGGCTGAAATACCCGATGAAGCTGGTCGGCGGCGAGTGGCAGCGCATCAGCTGGGACCAGGCGATCGAGGAGATCGGCGACAAGCTGCTGGAGATTCGCGAAACCAGCGGGCCGGACAGCGTCTACTGGCTGGGTTCGGCCAAGCATTCCAACGAACAGGCCTACCTGTTCCGCAAGTTCGCGGCCTACTGGGGCACCAACAACGTCGATCACCAGGCGCGGATCTGCCATTCCACCACGGTGGCGGGGGTGGCCAACACATGGGGCTACGGCGCCATGACCAACAGCTTCAACGACATCCAGAATTCGCGCGCCATCTTCATCATCGGCGGCAACCCCGCCGAGGCGCACCCGGTGTCGCTGCTGCACATCCTCAAGGCGAAGGAGAACTTCAACGCGCCGCTGATCGTCTGCGATCCGCGCTTCACCCGCACCGCGGCGCATGCCGATGAATATGTCCGCTTCCGCCCCGGCACCGACGTGCCGCTGATCTGGGGCATCCTGTGGCACATCTTCGAGAACGGCTGGGAGGACAAGGAATTCATCCGCACCCGGGTGTGGGGGATGGATCAGATCCGTGCCGAGGTGGCGAAATGGACGCCCGACGAGGTGGAGCGCGTCACCGGCGCGCCGGGCAGCCAGCTGGAGCGCGTGGCGCGCACGCTGGCCAACAACCGCCCCGGCACGGTGATCTGGTGCATGGGCGGCACCCAGCACCATATCGGCACCTCCAACACCCGCGCCTACTGCATCCTGCAACTGGCGTTGGGCAACATGGGCACCGCCGGTGGCGGCACCAACATCTTCCGCGGCCATGACAACGTGCAGGGCGCCACCGACATGTGCGTGCTCTCGCACACGCTGCCCGGCTACTACGGGTTATCGGCCGGGGCCTGGGCGCACTGGGCGCGGGTCTGGGGCGAGGATCTGGACTGGCTCAAGAGCCGTTTCGACACCATCACCGGTGCCGACGGCAAGCCGAAGCCGCTGATGAACGAGAAGGGCATCGTGGTCAGCCGCTGGATCGACGGGGTGCTCGAGGCCAAGGAGAACATCGACCAGCCCGACAACGTGCGCGGCATGGTCTTCTGGGGCCACGCGCCCAACTCGCAGACCCGCGGCCCGGAAATGCAGAAGGCGATGGAGCTGCTCGACATCCTGGTGGTGGTCAACCCCTACCCGACGGTCACCGCGGTGATGCACAACCGCACCGACGGGGTGTATGTGCTGCCCGCCGCCACCCAGTTCGAGACCTACGGTTCGGTGACCGCCTCCAACCGCTCGCTGCAATGGCGCGAGAAGGTGGTCGAGCCGCTGTTCGAGAGCCTGCCCGATCACACGATCATGGCCAAGTTCGCGAAAAAGTTCGGCTTTGCCGACCGCTTCTTCCGCAACATCCAGCTCAACGGTGACGAACCGCTGGTCGAGGACATCACTCGCGAGTTCAACCGCGGCATGTGGACGATCGGCTATACCGGCCAGAGCCCGGAGCGGCTGCGCAAGCACATGGCCTATCAGCATACCTTCGACAAGAATACGCTGCAGGCGATCGGCGGGCCGCTGGACGGGGAATACTACGGCCTGCCATGGCCTTGCTGGGGGCCGCCCGAGATGAAGCACCCGGGCACGCCGATCCTCTATGACATGTCCAAGCCGGTCTCGAAGGGCGGGCTGACCTTCCGCGCCCGCTTCGGAGTGGAACGCAACGGCGAGAATCTGCTGGCCGAGGGCGTCGCTTCGGTGAACTCGGAGCTGCAGGACGGCTACCCCGAGTTCACCATGGCGATGCTCAGGGAGCTGGGCTGGGATGCGGACCTCACGGACGAGGAACGCGCTGTCATCGAGGGGATCGCCGGCGACAAGACCAATTGGAAGACCGACCTCTCCGGCGGCATCCAGAGGGTGGCGATCAAGCACGAGGCCGCCCCCTTCGGCAACGCCAAGGCGCGTGCCGTTGTCTGGACCTTCCCCGATCCGGTACCCATTCACCGCGAGCCGCTCTATACGCCGCGGCGCGATCTGGTGGCCGATTATCCCACCTATTCGGATCGGAAGTTCTACCGCCTGCCAACCCTTTACGAATCGATCCAGAAGCAGGACTTCTCCAGGGAATATCCGCTGATCATGACCTCGGGGCGGCTGGTCGAATACCAGGGCGGGGGCGACGAGACGCGCTCCAACCCCTGGCTGGCGGAGATCCAGCAGGAGATGTTCGTGGAGATCAGCACCCGCGATGCCAACAACATCGGCATCCGCGACGGGCAGGACGTCTGGGTTGAAGGCGCCGAGGGCGGGCGGATCAGGGTCAAGGCCATGGTCACCGAGCGTGTGGGCTCGGGCGTGATCTTCCTGCCGTTCCACTTCGGCGGCTACTTCCAGGGCGAGGATCTTCGCTCGAAGTTCCCGCCAGGGGCGGATCCGTATGTGCTGGGGGAGGCGGCCAACACGGCGCTGACCTACGGGTATGACTCGGTCACCCAGATGCAGGAGACGAAAGTCTCGCTGTGCAAGATAACGCCGGCATAAGGGAGGAGCGATCATGTCAGCACTTGGAGGAAAGGCAAGAGCCAAGTTCCTGGTCGATGCCGAGCGTTGCATCGAGTGCAATGCCTGCGTCACCGCCTGCAAGAACGAGAACGAGGTGCCCTGGGGGATCAACCGCCGCCGGGTCGTCACCATCGGCGACGGCAAGCCCGGCGAGCGGACGATCTCGATCGCCTGCATGCATTGCTCGGATGCGCCCTGCATGGCCGTCTGCCCGGTGGACGTGTTCTACCAGACCGGGGAGGGCATCGTCCTGCACAGCAAGGATCTGTGCATCGGCTGCGGCTACTGCTTCTATGCCTGCCCCTTCGGCGCGCCGCAGTTCCCGCAGGCGGGCAACTTCGGCTCGCGCGGCAAGATGGACAAATGCACCTTCTGCGCCGGCGGCCCGGAAGAGAACTTCTCGATGGCCGAGTTCCAGAAATACGGCCGCAACCGGATCGCCGAAGGCAAGCTGCCGATCTGCGCCGAGATGTGCGCCACCAAGGCGCTGCTGGCCGGCGACGGGGACGACATCGCGACCATCTACCGCGAACGCATCGTGGCCCGCGGTTTCGGATCGGGCGCCTGGGGCTGGGGCACGGCCTACGGGCGCAAGGGCGGTTGAGCGCCTGGCGTTCGCCATTGGGCAAGAACGGGCCGGACCCTGAAATCTCGGGGGCCGGCCGGCCGGAAACGGGCCGGGGCCGATGATTCGCCGTGGCACGAGAGGGGCAGCGATGTGGAAACGCGACAACCTGTGGGCGCGCCGTGTCCTGGCGGCGGTGGTCATGGCGCTGATGCTGGCGCTGTCGGTGGCGGGCACGGGGGCGCTGCGGGCGCAGGGAGGGGACGAGCGTGCCCGGCCCCTGCCGCTTGATGCCTCGCCCTCGCAGACCCTGGAAGACATCCTCGCCCGGCAGCGCGGCGAGGAGGTTTCCAACGACA
>JALSGY010000357.1 GCA_026982515.1 Paracoccaceae bacterium | reverse complement strand
CCCGATCGGGCGCACGCCGCGCTCCAACCCGGCCACCTATACCGGCGCCTTCACCCCGATCCGCGAGTGGTTCGCCGGCCTGCCCGAAGCGAAGGCCCGCGGCTACAAGCCGGGCCGCTTTTCCTTCAACGTCAAGGGCGGGCGCTGCGAGGCCTGCCAGGGCGACGGGGTGATCAAGATCGAGATGCACTTCCTGCCCGATGTCTATGTCACCTGCGAGACCTGCAAGGGCGCGCGCTACAACCGTGAAACCCTGGAAATAAGGTTCAAGGGCAAGAGCATAGCCGACGTTCTTGACATGACGGTCGAGGATGCACAGGCTTTCTTCAAGGCCGTCCCCGCGATCCGCGAGAAGATGGACGCGCTGATGCGCGTGGGCCTAGGCTATATCAAGGTCGGCCAGCAGGCCACCACCCTTTCGGGTGGCGAGGCGCAGCGGGTGAAGCTTTCGAAGGAACTGGCCCGGCGCTCCACCGGGCGCACGCTCTACATTCTCGACGAGCCGACCACGGGGTTGCATTTCGAGGATGTGAGGAAGCTTCTGGAAGTGCTGCACGAGCTGGTCGAGCAGGGCAACACCGTGGTGGTGATCGAGCACAACCTCGATGTCATCAAGACCGCCGACTGGATCATCGACATCGGCCCCGAAGGCGGCGATGGCGGGGGCGAGATCGTGGCCACCGGCACCCCCGAAGAGGTGGCGCAGGTGGCGCGCAGCCATACCGGGCGCTACCTTCGCGAAGTCCTCAAGCCCCGCCGCCGCGCCGCCGAATGACCGCCCGCCCGGGTCGCTTCGCCCTGTCTTCTTCTGTCCTCAAATACTCATCGTCACAACGAGGCAGGCAGAAAAAGGGCCGCCATGATGGCGGCCAGCCTCGTTCTGTCTTTCCGACCGGTCCTTTCCGATCGGCGCGCCTCAGGCATGCGCCTTGCCGCCGCCCTTGTCTTCATGATGCGTCGACCAGTCGAATGCACGGTAGATCGGGCACCAGCCGGCAATTGCCGTGGCCAGCGGGATCAGACCAAGCCAGAATGCCCAGCTGTAGGTGAGATCGGGCCAGATGAAATAGCCCGCGATCAGCGCAAGCCCGACAACGGCACGGATGACGCGATCGACAATTCCAACGTTGATCTTGAACATTGTCAGCACCTCCTTCCAGTCAGGATTTGCACCCTCGAGTTAGGTTCCGGAGCCTTGTTTTCAAGGGGACGGAACGTTTCGTCACGCGTCCAGCTCTAGCCACAGCGGCACATGGTCGGAGGGTTTCTCACGCCCGCGCAGCTCTTTCTCGATGCGGCAGTCCTCAAGAAGGTCGGCCGCCTGCGGGGTGAGCAGGGCGTGGTCGATGCGGATGCCGTCATTCCGCCGCCAGGCTCCGCCCTGATAGTCCCAGAAGGTGTATTGTCCGGGGGCCTGGTTGCGGGCGCGGAAGGCATCCGTCAGGCCGAGGTTCACGATGCGGCGGAAGGCGGCACGGCTTTCGGGCCGGGCGAGGGCATCCTCGTGCCACTTCTCCGGCTCTTTCGCGTCCTCGTCCTGGGGGATGACGTTGTAGTCGCCGGCCAGAACCGCCACCTCCTCGGCGGCCAGCAACGCCCGGGCGCGTGCCCGCAGCCGCTCCATCCAGGCCAGCTTGTAGTCGAACTTCGGCCCCGGCGCCGGGTTGCCGTTGGGCAGGTAGAGGCAGCACAGCCGCACCGCCCGCCGGCCCACCACCGTGGCCTCGATCCAGCGCGCCTGTTCGTCCGCATCGTCGCCCGGCAGCCCGCGCGAGACATCCTCCAGCGGCAGCTTCGACAGGATCGCGACCCCGTTGAAGCCCTTCTGCCCGTGGGTTTCCACGTTGTAGCCCATCTCCTCGAAGGGTTGGCGCGGGAAGCTCTCGTCCGCGGACTTGATCTCCTGCAGCAGAACCACGTCGGGGCGGGCCTCCTGCAGCCAGGCGGTGACGGCCGGCAGGCGGGCCTTGATGCCGTTGATGTTGAAAGTGGCAATCTCCATGAGGCCCTTCTAGCGGGGTGCGGGGCCGGGGCGCAACCATGCACCCGCCCC
>JALSGY010000356.1 GCA_026982515.1 Paracoccaceae bacterium | reverse complement strand
GCGCCGGGTGGTCTCGGTAAGCTTGCGGGCCCGCAGCGTGCTGTCCTCCAATTCGCCGATCCGGATTGCCATGTCGAAACCTTCCGAAATCAGTTCGACATAGCGATTGTTGAGCACCATGTTGACGGTGATGTCAGGGAACTCCTGCAGGAAATCTCCGAGAACCGGTGAAAGATGATTCACTCCGAAATCCGTGGCCACCGAGATGCGCAACAGGCCGGACGGGGCAGATTGCATCGAGGTCACCAGCGCATCGGCTTCCCCCGCATCGTTCAGCACGCGGCGGGCGCGGTCGTAATATGCCAGCCCGATTTCGGTTGGAGAGACCCGGCGGGTCGTCCTGTTCAGCAGCCGCGCACCCAGCCTCGCCTCGAGAGAGGCGACATGCTTCGAGACGGCTGACTTGGAAATCCCCATCTTCTTGGCCGCGTCCGTGAAACCGCCCTGGTCCACGACCGTGGCGAAGGCCTCCATTTCAGTCAATCGGTCCATAACGCGTTACCTTAACCTTAGTGTTGGCCCCTCGCAGACAGATATCGCCGTCAATTCGGGCGAGATTGCGGAAGCCAGCCGACAATACTTGGGATTAAGTTGGAGGCTGCAACCGGACATGTCCGAATTGATGGCAACCTTGCCACATTTCGGAATTAATCCTTGAATTGCAAGGTGCTGCGCCGGTTACAGGCTGGCGGCCAGACGCACGCCCTGATCGATCGCGCGCTTTGCGTCGAGTTCGGCGGCCTCGTCGGCGCCGCCGATGACGCGCACATCAACCCCTGATTGAGAAAGCTCCTCGGCCAGGGCCCGCTCAGACACCTGACCGGCACAGAGTATGACGTTTTCCGCCACAATTGTCCGGGGGTTTTCGCCCCCTTCGCCAAAGCTGACATGAAGCCCCTCGGCATCGATCCGCTCATAGTTCACGCCAGCGATCATCTGCACCCCTTTCATCCGGAGCGTTGCGCGATGGATCCACCCCGTGGTCTTGCCAAGCCCCCGGCCGAGCTTGCCGGAGCGACGCTGCAGCAGGGTGATCTGCCGGGCTGGCGGCTCAGGCTGCGGCCCTTCGGGGGCCAGCCCGCCACGGGCCTGCTGTGGGTCGGCCACCCCCCATTCGCGCAGCCATTCCTGCAGGTCGAGCGTCGGGCTGTGATCCTCGGCCAGATATTCGGCCACGTCGAAACCGATGCCGCCCGCCCCGACGATGGCCACGCTCCTGCCGACTGTCGCGCCATCGCGCAGCACGTCGATATAGGAAAGCACGTTCTTTCGCTCCTGCCCCGGAATGCCGGGGTCGCGCGGCAGCACACCGGTGGCGACGATCACCGTGTCGAAGCCGGCCAGCTGCCGGGCAGTGGCCTCGGTTTCGAGGCGCAGATCGACACCGGCCTTCTCGAGCATCAGCCTGAACCATTCCACAAGGCCGCGGAACTCCTCCTTGCCGGGGATCACCTTGGCCATGTTGAGCTGGCCGCCGATCTCGTCAGCCTTCTCGAACAATGTCACCCGGTGGCCGCGCCGGGCGGCGACGATGGCCGCCGACATACCCGCCGGCCCGGCCCCGACCACGGCGATGCGCTTTGGCGTGGCGGCAGGTTCGATCACCAGCTCGGTTTCATGGCAGGCGCGGGGGTTCACCAGGCAGGTAGAAATCTTGCCGCTGAAGGTGTGATCCAGGCAGGCCTGGTTGCAGGCGATGCAGGGCGCGATCTCGCTTGCCCGCCCGCTGGCCGCCTTGTTCACGAATTCCGGATCGGCCAGGAAGGGGCGGGCCATGGATATCATGTCGGCACAACCCTCGGCGAGCACCCGTTCGGCCAGCTGCGGCGTGTTGATCCGGTTGGAGGCGACGATGGGGATGCCGACCTGCCCCATCAGCTTCTTCGTCACCCAGGTGAAGGCGGCACGCGGCACCGAGGTGGCGATGGTGGGAATGCGCGCCTCGTGCCAGCCGATGCCGGTGTTGATGATGGTGGCGCCGGCCCTTTCCACCTCGCGCGCCAGTTGCACCACCTCGTCCCAGGTGGAGCCGTCGGGCACCAGATCGATCATGCTG
>JALSGY010000355.1 GCA_026982515.1 Paracoccaceae bacterium | reverse complement strand
CTACAAGCTCGATCAGGTGATGGCCGGCGATCTTGACGAGGTGATCGACGCCCTGATCGCCGACGATCAGGCCGGCAAGCTGGCCGAGATGGGGGCATGACCGGGGCAGAGGCGTTGCGCGAGGCGGTGGCACGGCTGCGCGCGGCGGGGGTGGCTGATCCCGCGCGCGATGCCCGCATCCTGCTGGCCCATGCGCTGGGGGTGGATCGCGTCCGGCTGACGCTGGTGCTGCCCGAAAAACTGCCCGCCAGCGCCCGCGCCCGCCTTGAGGCCGCTGTTGCTGCCCGCGCCGCCCGCCAGCCGGTGGCACAGATCACCGGGCGGCGGGCCTTTTTCGGGCGTGACTTCAAGGTCACGCCGCAAGTGCTTGATCCAAGGCCGGAAACCGAGGTTCTCGTCCGCGCTTGCCTTGATCTGCCCGGCGAAAGCCTGCTTGATCTGGGCACCGGGTCGGGCTGCATTCTGCTGACCTGGCTGGCCGAGCGCCCCGGGGCGCGCGGTGTGGGCGTGGATGCCTCGAAGGCCGCGCTGGCGGTGGCGCGCGAAAATGCCCGCGCCCTGGGGGTGGAGAGCCGTGCGGATTTCCTCCTTTCCGACTGGTTCGAGGCGGTCGAGGGCCGTTTCGACCTGATTGCCTCCAACCCGCCCTATGTTTCCGCCGCCGAAATGCAGGTGCTTGCCCCGGAGGTGCGCAAATGGGAGCCCGCCGCCGCCCTCACCCCCGGCGGTGACGGGTTGAACGCCTGCCGCACCATCGTTCGGCGGGCGCCGGACTTCCTGCACCCCGGCGGCTGGCTTGCCATGGAGATCGGCGCTAGCCAGGGCGGGGAGGTCTCGGCCCTCTTCCGGCAGGCGGGGCTTGAGGATATCCGCACCCTTCCCGATCTCGATGGCCGCGACAGGGTGGTGACGGGCCGCCTGCCGGGCAACAGATGAGCCCGGCTGCGGCAATTGTTCCTCACCTGGCCTCTTTTTGCCGAAACCCGGTGATTTCATCTTGTTTTTCGGCTCCTGTCGTGTTTACTCGAAGACAGCGAAGGCGGCTGGATCGGTTTCCCCCCTCGCTGAATGCCTAAAATCCGCAGGAACCCAGGTTAAGGCGCCGCCGCACAACCATGCGGCAGAGGTTCAGGCAAAAGCCACAAGGCCGGAAAAGAAAACGCATGAGATCTTCCAAGTCACGATCGCGGTCGAAGGGTAACCGCAACCGTTCCGTCGGCAATATTGTCAACCGTGTGTTCGACAGTTCTGGGCCCGAGGGAAAGGTGCGCGGCACGCCGCAGCAGATCATCGACAAATACACCCAACTGGCCCGCGACGCGCAGCTGTCGAATGACCGTGTCGCCGCCGAGAACTTCCTCCAGCATGCCGAACATTACACCCGCCTTCTGGGCGAGGCCATGCGCGAGATGGAGGCCCGCCGCGAGCAGCAGGAGCGCGAGCAGCGCGAACGCCAGCAGGCCCGTGAAGAACAGCGCCGCGAGCAGCGCAGCCAGCAGCAACAGCCGCCGGCCGAAAACCCCGAGCCCGCCGTGCCCGCCGCCGCCGAGGTGATCGATCCGATCCCCGAAATCGACAGCGGGCTGGTGGAAACCCCCGAGGAAAGCCGCGCGCGACGGCGCCCCTCCCGCGGGCGAAAGCCCAGGCAGCAGGAAGAGCCAAAGGAAGCGGCCGAGAAACCCGACGCGCCCGAAGCGCCGGAGGCGGCCGAGTAAGCCTGCCGCGAATATGAAAAACTGTGAGAACACCGCTTCTTGTGCGGCGTTTTTCATGCGTTTGATGTGGTGTTCGAAAACAGGTGGATCACCAGGATACCCAGCAAGATCAGGGCGATGCCGGCCAGAGCCGGAAAATCCAGGCGCTGGCCGAAGATCAGGTGGCCGATTGCCGCGATCAGCACGATCCCCAGCCCCGACCATATCGCGTAGACGATGCCGACCGGCATTACCTTCAGAGTCAGCGCCATGAACCAGAACGACAGCGTGTAGCCGATCACCACCAGCGCTGATGGCCCGGTCGGGTGAATTGCTGGCTGGCCTGCAGCGCACTGGTGCCGACGGTTTCGGCAAGG
>JALSGY010000354.1 GCA_026982515.1 Paracoccaceae bacterium | reverse complement strand
CGTATTCCATCGCCCGCAAGATCGTGGCCTTCGGGGTGCGCCGGCGCATGGCCCGGTAGCGAGCGAGGCCGGGCATCAGGGGCGGGAGAAATTCGTATTTCATGGGGCGCCTTTCATCAGAGCGGCCGATTGCCTTCAAGCAGTTTCCTGTAAACCCCCATGATCTCTTCGGCCTCCCGTTCCAGCCGGAAGCGGGCCAGCATGCGGGCGCGGGCGGCAGTGCCCATTTTCGCCAGCAGGGTCGGGGCGTCAAGCAGGGCCTTGATCGCCGCGGCCATTTCCGGCGCCTTTCCGGGGGGCACCAGCCGGCCGGTTTCGCCCTCCACCACCAGTTCGTCGAAGGCGCCGGCCCGGGTGGCCACCACCGGCACGCCGCAGGACATGGCCTCCAGCGGGGTGAGCCCGAAGCCCTCCCGGCGCTGGGGTGCGACGAAGAGATCGAGCGCCTGGTACCAGCGTGCCATTTCCCCTACCGCCACTTCGGGCAGGAAAATGATGTGCCCCTCCAACCCCTCGCGCGCCACGCGTGCGCGCAGCTCCTGCTCGTAGTCCCGGTGGGGCTCGGTGGCACGGCCCATCACCAGCCCGCAGGCCCGCGGGTTTTCCCGCGCCACCCGGATCATCGCCTCGACAAAGACATCGGTGCCCTTCTGGTGGCGGATGCGGCCGAAACAGCCCACCAGCAGGGCGTCGCGCGGCAGCCCGAGATCGGCGCGAAGGCGCGCGCGCTCTGCCGGCGGGGCGAAGGTTTCGGTGTCGATGCCGTGCAGGATCACCGTGGCCGGGCGCTGCAGGTAGGCGGCGGTCTTTTCCGAGGTGGCGATCACGTGATCCATCCGCGAAATCAGCCAGCGGGTGTAGCGGGTGTGGTGGCGCTGCGAAGCCGAGGTGAACAGCAGCCGGTAGCGCCGGCCCAGCAGATGGCGCAGCACCAGCCCCAGCAGCATCTCGGTATTGCGCCGGGCATGCCAGACGCGCCAGCGGTCGCGCGGCATGGTGGCGGCACGGACAAGCGATATGTGCGGCAGATCGTCCGGCAGCCCCGGCCCCGTGGCCACCACCCCCATCCGGCCCGCCATCAGCGGCACCAGCCGGACGATGGTGGCCGTCACCCCCGAAAGGCGGCGCTTGAGATTGGGAGCAACCACCTCTATCCGGTCTGGGGGAATGGACATCGCGCAGCCCTTGCATTGCAGGCAGGCGCATATTCCGCCTGCGCCGGGGTTTGTCAATGCACCCCCCGGCTTGACCCGATGCAGGCGCGGCCCTAATACCGCCCGGCGGGGCGGCACGCCCCCCGCGTGATACCCCCCGCGTGATATATGCGCGCAGGGGCGGGCGAGATGGCGGAATTCATGCGCACAGGGGCGGGGAAGATGGTACAGGCGGGGGAGATGGTGCAACTGCCCGGGCAATTGCCGCATCTTTCGCGCAGAGGGCCCTCGAGGCTGCGCAAGGATGCCATTCCCTGCCTGGCGCTGGCCCATAACGAGGCCAACATCATCGGCCCGTTTCTCGAACATTACCGCGCGCTTGGCCCGGTTTCCTTCATCATCGTGGACGATCACTCCACCGATGGCACGCGTGAATTCCTCGAGGCTCAGCCCGATGTCACGATCTATCAGCCCGTGCCCGGCTCCACCTATGCCCGGGACAAGCGCGCCTGGCGTTCGGAAATCCTCGATGCCTGCGCCGATGGCCGGTGGTGCCTCGCCCCTGACATCGACGAACACCTCGTCTGGCGCGGCATGGCCAACACGTCGCTGCCGGAGCTGATTGGCGCCCTCGAGGAGGAAGGCGCCGAGGCGCTGCTGTGCATCATGGTGGACATGTATGCCGACAAGCCCCTGGCCGAGCATGTATTCCCCGGCGGTTCCCTGGCCGATCTGCGCCGGGCCTTCCCGCTGTTCGACCGGCTGGAGGGGTGGAATTACCGGTTCATCATGACGGGAAGAAAGTCCCGGAAAAAGTTCCCGACGCCACAACGCTATGTGAGCGGCGGGTTGTATGAGCGCCTGATTTCTACTTACCACCGCAAGCCCGCTCCCTTGCAACGGTTTTTTCTGGCCCGGTA
>JALSGY010000353.1 GCA_026982515.1 Paracoccaceae bacterium | reverse complement strand
CACCACCGCGCAGAAGGGCGCACCGCTGCTGAATGCGAAGTTCTCCAGCACCCGGCAGATCCTGCGCCGCTTCATCGAGGCCAACGAGGCCGAGCTATTTGCGCTCACCACCCGCGATGCGGTGGCCGGTGAGCTGGTGAGCTCTGTTTTCGGCTTGTCCTCTCCGGCGCAGCTGTTCGACATCCGCCGGGTTACCGTCGAGGCCGACACCACCGGCAGCCATGTGGCCGAGGGGCGCAGGCTGGCCGCGCTGATCAAGCGTTTCCGCGCCGAGCCCGATGCCTGGTGGGACGACATGCTGATCGCCGAGATGATCGAGCTGGCCCGCCGCACCGGCGATGTCACCCGCAACCCGATAGAACTGAAGCCGTTGAGCATCGAGGTGGGCAATTTCTGGACATCCCATTTCGGCGGGCTCTACGTCTTTCGCGACCTGCCCCATCCGGCGGTGATCGCGGTGTCCGGAACCGAGGAGCTCGGGGCGCTTGCGGTAGGGGAGGTGATTCCCCTCGTCTCGCGCAATCGCATCGCCCGGTTTTTCGAGGCGAACGGGCTGGTCGAGCCGATCGTTCATGCGCGCGGGGCGGATGCGGCGGCGATTCTCGGGCAGAAGATGGATTTCATCCTTGTCGATGCAGCGGTGCGGGCGGGGTTGAACCCCGGTTCGGGCAGCCGGCGCGAACTGCGTAACCTGGCCCGGCAGATGGGCGAAGACCTGCCACCGGAGTTCCGTACCCTGGCGCGCTTGAAGCGCTGGGCCGAGGGCAGCGGACCGTGGCCGCGGGTCGCTTCGGACGATCCGGGCTATTTCTATACGCTGCGTTCGCGCAACCATGCCGACAAGGCGCTGGTCAACCAGCTGCTGGCCGAACTCGCCCCGCTGGACGTGCGGCAGCTTTTCATCTGCCACAAGCAGCTGTTCTATGAACTCTACCGCGACTGGCCGGAGGCCAAGAAGGCCTTCGTGGCCGATTATCTCGAGCGCGAGTATCAGCTTGACAAGGCCGGGGTACGCCGGGCGCTGTTCGGGGAGGAGGACACCGCGCGCCCGGCGCCCGGTGCGCCCCCGGGCGACATGAGCGCGATCGCCGGCCCCTGGGGATCTGCAAGAGGAAGGAGACGGGGATGATCGGCCCGATCCGCGTGACAATCATCGGTTTCCTGATCCTGGGGGTGATCTACATCCTGCTGGCGATCTATCTGCGCTCGCTCTGGCGCGAGAAGCTGGAAAGGAAATGGGACGAGGAGGTTAGACAAGGCGATCGCGATGCCTATATCCGGGAGGGCATGAAGCGCTACGACCGGTCGCTGCGCAGGAGGCTGCTGATCCTGGTCTTCGTCATCCCGGCGCTTGTGGTAGGCTTCATGCTTTATGTCGTGAATTTCATGTGAGGCCGATCATGCGCTACGTCAAATGGACCTTCCGGATAACGCTGGCGCTGCTCGTCTTCGCCTTCCTGCATTACAACCTGCCCCAGCGCGACGTGGTGCGCATCGTCGATACCTATGAAAAGCGGATCGACTTCGGGGTGAATTCCCTCTTCTGGGCCACGCCCGATACCGGCAATCAGGCCAATCCCGTCAACCGTGACGTGTTCTTCATCCAGGCCATCAGGCCGAACGGCAAGCCGATGATCTATCGCAACGAGGATACCGGCTGGGGCTGGCCCCCCTATTTCAAGCTTGATTCCGCCAACCTGCAGGCCGAGGCTGCGAATCTGCGTTCGGACAAGGAAAACCCGCAATGGGTGGTGGTCACCCATTACGGCTGGCGTAACGAGTTTCTCTCGATCTATCCCAACGCGGTGGGCGTGCGCCCGGTGGACGGACCTGACGTGCGGCTTGTTCCCTGGCTGAACATCGTGATCCTTGCCCTGCTGGCGGTGCTGGTCTTCGTGCTGTGGCGGATGTGGGTCCAGTTCCGCGAGCGGGTGATCGACCCGTTCATCCTGGAAGTCGAGGAAACCGCCGACACGGCCACTGCCCGTGCGCGGGGGCTGAAACAGCGCCTCGCGCGCTGGCTGGCCACCTGGCGGGGCAGGCGGTAGGCGCCGGGGCTCTGCTCACCTATTATTC
>JALSGY010000352.1 GCA_026982515.1 Paracoccaceae bacterium | reverse complement strand
ATGATCTCGTTTTCCATCTCGAGGGTGAATTCGAGATTCTTCAGCAGCGCGCCCACGTTGGGGCATTCCTCCACATAGCCGGCGCGGGTGTTGGTATAGACGGTGGCACCGCCGAAATCGGGGCCGAACCAGTCATCTCCGCCGGAAAGATAGGTCAGTTCGAAACTGGCGTTCATCGGATGCGGCTCCCACCCGAGGAAGATGATCGGCTCGCCCCTGCGGTTGGCGCGGGCCACTTGCGCCAGCATCCCCTGCTCGGAACTTTCCACCACCTCGAAGCCGCTCAGCCCGAAGGCATCCTGCGCGATCATGTCCATGATCAGCCGGTTGCCGTCATTGCCCGGCTCGATGCCGTAGATCCTGCCGTCCAGTTCGTCCCTGAACTGTGCGATGTCGGCGAAATCCCGGATCCCCAGGTCGGCAGCGGCCCTGTTTGCCGCAAGCGTGTATTTCGCTCCCTGCAGGTTGGCGCGCACCGTGTCCACAGATCCGGCTTCGCGGTAGGGAGCGATGTCGGCCTCCATCGTCGGCATCCAGTTGCCGAGAAACACGTCCACGTCCCCGCCTGCCAGCGAGGTATAGGTGACCGGCACCGACAGGACCTTGATGCTGGTGTCGTAGCCCAGCGCCTCCAGCACCACGGATGTGGCGGCGGTGGTGGCGGTGATGTCCGTCCAGCCGACATCCGAGAAGGTCACGGTATCGCAGGTGCCCTGGGCCAGGGCGGGCGAAGTGGCAACGGCCAGAACGAGGGCCGACAATGCGGATTTCAGTTTCATGCAGACGCTCCCTGTCGTTTTTGATTGACGGATCAATTAAAATTCAACTTCCCCGTCCTGTCCAGCCTTTACGGGCACGACGGGCGATTGCGGGAAGGGCAGGGGGGACCGGCCGCGCCCCGGCCAGTGACAATCGTTCGCATTGCAGGCAACTTGGGGCAGCATTTTCCGGCCTGCCCGGCTAGAACGAGATGGCCGATGTTGCGTCGGCGAGAGGGATACGGGGTGTTTTGCGATGTTTCGCCGCTTTGCGCTTCTGGCGATGCTGCTCGTGGCGCTGCCTGCTTGGGGGGATGAGCTCTCGGGCCGCATGCGCTTTTCCGATGCCGATACGCTGAGGGTCGGCGCCACCCTCGTGCGTCTCTTCGGCATCGATGCGCCCGAGCAGGCCCAGACCTGCACCCGCCCCGACGGCACGCCCTGGGCTTGCGGCGCCTGGGCCACCAGCCGGGCCCGGGCCCTGTTTGAGGGCCGCACCGCCCATTGCCGCCGCCTCGACACCGACAGATACGGCCGCGCCGTGGCGCGCTGTTTCGCCGGCGGGGTGGACATCGCCGCGGTGCTGGTGCGCGAGGGCATCGCCACCGCCTACCGCCGTTACTCCCGCCGCTACGTGGCGGTGGAAAAGGAGGCGGCGCTGGCAGGACGGGGGATATGGTCGGGCCTCATGCAAAGCCCCGAAAGCTTCCGCGCCGCCCGCCGTTCGTCACCGCCGCTGCTGCCGCAGGCTGCCCCCGGCCGGTGCCTGATCAAGGGCAACATCTCGCGCAGCGGCCGGATCTACCACCTGCCGGGCCAGCGCGACTATGACAGGACCCGCATCGACCCGGCCAGGGGCGAACGCTGGTTCTGCACCGAGACCGAGGCCCGCGCCGCCGGCTGGCGCCGGGCGGAACGCTGAGCGGGATGTGGCTGCAATCACCGGAAGATGCCCCGGCCCGGGCGCCCGCCCCCAGCCGGGCGCTGGCCCTCGTTTCAAAGACCTGAAGCTCGATTCCGGGTGGCTATTGCACGTCGCCCTTGACCGGATTCGCTTTGCCCGGGTCGCACGCCCTTGCATCGCAACCAGGACGAAACCGATCAGACGCGACAGGCCCTAACCGCCCGCCGCCTTTTCGCCTTCCTGCGCCCCTTCCTCGCCGTGCCCTTCCACCTCGGCCTGGAAGCGCTCGAAGAACTGGTCGGCCATCTTGCGGGCGAAACCGGCGATCAGGCGGTTGCCCAGCTGGGCGATCTTGCCGCCCACCTTGGCCTGCACGGTATAGGTCAGCTCGGTGCCGCCGTCCCCGGCATCCGCCAGCTTCACCTCCGCGGC
>JALSGY010000351.1 GCA_026982515.1 Paracoccaceae bacterium | reverse complement strand
TCAGGAAGGAGCGGTTGGCGAAACGGCCGTCGGGATCATCGGTTTTCAGCGCCAGCGAACCGATGAGCAGCCAAACACCGAGGGCCGCAACCTCCTCGCGCAGGCTTTGCAGGGTGGGGTCGTCCTTTTCGTGGCGCAGCACCTTTTGCTGGTGGGCGCGGCTGCCCGAGACGCAATTGGTGACCTCGGGGGTGAGGACGAAACCCGCACCGCCGGCGGCGGCCTCGCGCAGGTAGCCGACGGTGACAGGGAGGTTCGCCCCGGGATCGTCCGAGGCATTGAGCTGGATGAGGGCCGCGCGCAGCACCTAACCCGCCAGCAGCGGGTCGAGCTTGCCGTCCTGTTCCAGCTCGAACAGGTCGTCGCAGCCGCCCACATGGGTTGAGCCGATGAAGATCTGGGGCACGGTATGCCCGCCCTTGGCACGCTGCATCATTTCCTGCCGCAGGGAGGGATCGGCAGAGACGTCGAACTCGGTGTATTCGACGCCTTTTTTCGCCAGCAGGCGCTTGGCGGCATGGCAGTAGCCACAGAAGGGGGTGGTGTAGATCTCGACGGTTTGCATTGGGTATCTTCCAGGTTTTCGGAACTATAGGCATTTAGGCGTCCTTCGCAACGCGCGCCAGTGCCAGAACGCATACCTTTGTCGCACCGGCCGCATGGCAGGCTTCGGTGGCGGCGGCGAAAGTGGCGCCTGAGGTCATCACGTCGTCGATCAGCACCACATCGCGCCCGGCCAGCAGTTTCCTGCGTCGGGGGTGGGGGGCGATGGCCCCGGCAAGGGCGCGAAAGCGGGCCTCGCGCCCGAGCCCCTCCAGAAGCGGCGTGCGGCGCCGGCGAATCAGCGCATCGGGGCAACATTGCATGCCGGTGTGACGGGCCAGCGCTGCGGCCAGCAGGGCGGCCTGATTGTAGCGGCGGGCCAGCAGGCGCAGCCAGTGGGCGGGGACGGGGACCAGCAGCGCATCGGGGGTCAGCAGCTCCTGCCCGGCGCGGGCCAGCCAGCGGGCCGCGGGGCGCTCGATCTCGGCCCGATCCCCGTGCTTGAGCCCGAGCACCATCCTGCGTGCATTGCCGCGGTAAAGCAGCGCGGCACGGCCCCGCGCCCAGGGCCGGGCGGTGTGCAGGCAGTCATCGCACAGGGTCGGGTGATCGTCGGGGTCGCCGGGCAGCGGGGTTCCGCAGGTATCGCAGCAGGTGCCGGTGATGAAGGGGGTTTCGCGCCAGCAGGGGCCGCACAGCGGGGCATCGCCGGCCACGGGGCTGCCGCAGCCCAGGCAGGCGGGGGGATAAATCAGATCGACCAGCCTTTGCATTTGCCACCATCAGCCCTATTTTCCGCCTGTTTCGAGGAGCCGGCATGCAACAGCCCCCCATTCTGACCGACCGCACCGCCCTGCTGCGCAACCGGGCCCGTGCCCGCGCCATGGGCGATGGGGCCATGTTCCTGCAGCGCGAGGCGATCCGCGAGGTGCAGGAGAGGCTCGAACTGGTTAACAGAACCTTTACGAAACCGGCCGTGGTGGCCGCTTTCCCGCATCTGTGGCGTGATGTGCTGCCCGGCGCGGTGGTTGTCGAGGACAGCGATACCCTGCCGCTGGTGCCAGGCGCCCATGATCTGGTGGTCCATGCCATGGCGCTGCACTGGGCCAATGATCCGGTGGGCCAGCTGGTGCAGGCGGCCCGTGCGCTGCGCCCCGACGGGCTGCTGCTGGCGATCTTCCCCGGCGGGCGCACCCTGGCGGAGCTGCGCGCGGTGCTGGCCGAGGCCGAGGTTGCGGTGCGCGGCGGGCTCAGCCCCCGGGTGCTGCCGATGGGCGAGATCCGGGAGCTGGGCGCGCTGCTTCTGCGCGCCGGCCTTGCCCTGCCGGTGGCCGATTCCCTGACCTTCACGGCAAGCTACGACAGCGCCCTGCATCTGATGCGCGAGCTGCGCGCCATGGGCGAGGCCAACGCCCTGGCCAGCCGCGAGCGGCGGCCGCTGCGCAGGGCGGTGCTCGAGGAGGCGGTGCGCCGCTATGCCGAGGCCTACGGGCGGGATGGCCGGGTGCCCGCCACCTTCGAGCTGATCACCCTCACCGGCTGGGCGCCGGATGCAAGCCAGCCCAGGCCTCTGCGCCCCGGCTCGGCCGCGGCGCGGCTGGCCGATGCGCTGGGCACCGAGGAACTTCCGGCAGGAGATCCGATCGGGCCTGTGCGGGGTTGATCCCCGCGCGTTTGCCGCTATTCCCCTTGGCGAGACCGCAGAAAGGAACCGCGATGTCACAGAACGCCCCAGGGCCTGCGCCCCGGACCTTCCGCCCCGAGCATGCCCCGGCCGACCACCCGGAGCTGCCAGTTGAAAAGGTGGGCGTTCTGCTGGCCAACCTCGGCACCCCTGACGGCACTGATTACTGGTCCATGCGGCGGTATCTGAACGAGTTCCTCTCGGACCGGCGGGTGATCGACTATTCGCCGTGGAAGTGGCAGCCGCTGTTGCAGCTGGTCATTCTCACCACGCGGCCGTTCCGCTCCGGCGCGGCATACCGGACGATCTGGAACAACGAGAAGAACGAAAGCCCGCTGATGACCATCACCCGGGCGCAGACGGAGAAGCTGGCCGAGGCGCTGGGCAAGGTTTACGGCGACGCGGTGGAGGTGGATTTCTGCATGCGCTACGGCAACCCCTCGACCGCTTCGCGGGTCGAGCGGCTGGTCAGGCGGGGATGCCGCAGGATCCTGTTCTTTCCGCTCTATCCGCAATATGCCGGGGCGACTGTCGCCACCGCCAACGATCAGTTCTTCCGCGCCCTGATGGGGCTGAAATGGCAGCCCTCGGTGCGCATCGTGCCGCCCTATTTCGACCGGCCTTCCTATATCGAGGCGCTTGCCGGATCGGTGGAACGGGCCTGGGCGGAGATGGAAAGGCCGGCGGATGTTCTGGTGGCCTCCTACCACGGGCTGCCGAAGCGCTACCTGACCGAGGGCGATCCCTATTATTGCCAGTGCGTGAAGACCACCCGCCTGCTGCGCGAGCGCCTGGGCTGGGAGGAGGACAGGATCACCACCACCTTCCAGTCGAAGTTCGGGCCCGAGGAGTGGCTGCAACCCTACACGGTGGAAGAGGTGGCGCGCCTGGCCCGGGCCGGCAAGAAGCGGATCGCGGTGATCGCGCCGGCGTTTTCGGCCGATTGCATCGAGACGCTGGAGGAGATCAACGAGGAAATCCGCGACAGCTTCATGGAAGCGGGCGGCGAGAGCTTCACCTACATTCCCTGTCTCAACGACGACGAGGCCCATATCGCGGCGCTGGCCGAGGCCGTTGGCGACAACCTGAAGGGCTGGGTAGAAGGCTGAAAAGGAAGCTGAAAAGGAAAAGGGCGACAGAAACCTGCCGCCCCGTTCCGAATTCCTGATCGTGCGATCAGTTGTTGGCGATCGCAGCAGCCAGCAGCGCCAGCAGGATCAGCGGCACGAGAAGGCCGCCAGCCGAACCGGCCGCGGTTTCTTCAACGATGACCGGAGCTTCCATGATCGGGGCTTCCACCCCACCGGCAAGAGCGGCGGTGGCGGCGACGCCGGTGATTACGGCAGCGAGAGCAAGCTTCTTCATACTTTCCTCCAGATACGCCGACACACAACAAAACGCTGCATCGGCCAATAAGGGTGCGTTATGAGACGGGTATAGGCAGTTAATCATCCCCGAATCCAGAAAAAAATTGGCTTCTTTCGCGCAGATGGGCCGCAGTGTCGTCAAATTGGCAACACCTGTTGCCGCCCCGGGCGCATTCTGGCCGGATCCGTAACGGTTTTACCGGCCAGAAGCGTCCGGCCCCGCCGTTTTCGCCCTGCACCGCCATGGCGGGTTGCAATTACCGGCGTGTCGCCTAAGCCATGGGCAAGCGCAACCATTTTCCGCGGAGGCCCGATGTTCCGTCCAGTCGCCCTTTTCCTCACAGCCCTTCTCGTTCTTTCCGCCTGTGCGGCACCGACAGTCACCTTCGGCCCCGATGGCAAGCCTCTGCCGAAGATCTATCGCATCGAGCCGGCGGATACGGCGGTGATCCAGTACCGGGTGCTGGACTCGATCAACGCCCTGCGCACCGCTGCCGGGGTGCCGCCGCTGCGGCTTGACCCGCGGCTCAATGCCGCCGCGGCCACCCATTCGCGCGACATGTCGATCCAGAACCGGCCTTGGCATTTCGGCTCGGACGGCTCCTCGCCGGTGGATCGGGTGGCGCGCGCCGGATACACTGGCGTATTCCTGGGCGAGAACATCTCGGAATCCTACGAGACCGAACTGCAGACGCTGGCGGCCTGGATGGAAGATCCGGCCACGCGTGGCGTGATCCTCGATCCGGCGGCGCGTGATCTGGGCTTTGCCTGGTTCCAGGAGCCCAACGGCAAGATCTGGTGGACCCTGATCACCGGTGGCGGCGAGGCGGCAGGGGGCGAAGGGTAGGCGTCAGCCCCGCCGCAGGAGCGCGGCCAGTTCCACATGGGGCGACCAGCGGAACTGGTCGATCACCTCGATCCACTCGATGGCGAAGCCGGCACGGGCCAGCACGCGCGCGTCACGGGCGAAGGTAACGGGGTTGCATGACACCATCGCCACCGTGCGCAGCGCAGAGCGGGCCATCTCGGCCACCTGGGCCCGGGCGCCGGCGCGCGGAGGGTCCAGCACGGCCGCATCATATGCGCTCAGCTCTTCGCCAGTGAGAGGGCGGCGGAACAGGTCGCGCTTCTCGTGGCTTGTCCTGTGCAGCCCCGGCGTGGCGCGCCAGCCGGCATCGAGGGCGGCCAGCATGGCCTCGTCGCCCTCGACGGCATGCACCTCAGCCCGTTCGGCCAGCGGCAGGGAAAAGGTGCCGCAGCCGGAGAACAGATCGACAATGCGGCCATGGCCGGCCACGGCGCGGGCCACTGCGCGCACCAGCGCGGCCTCGCCTTCGCGGGTGGCCTGCAGGAAGGCACCGGGCGGCGGCACCACCGGCGCCCGGCCAAGGCGCTGCACCGGCGGGCGGCGGGCGGCGATCAGCTCATCTGCCCACATCAGGCGGGCGAGGTCATGGCCTTCAGCAAGTTCGGCAAGGCGCTGGCGCAGGGTGACATCGAGCGCTCTGGCGCTTTTCACCACCAGATCCAGCCCGGCCTCGGAAAACGTCAGGGCAAATCCCGCCTCGGCCTTCCGGCTGGCGGCGAGGGGGGTGAGTTCATGCAACAGGGGCAGGGCGCCCGTCAGGGCCGGGTGCAGCAGCCTGCAATCGGGGATTTCGGCGATTGTGCCCGAAGCGCGGCCATGGAACCCGACGACAGAACCTTTCTTCAGCCGCCGCCCGGCCAGGGTCGCCCGTCGCCGGGAGGCAGGCGGCGAGGTGTGGACGGCAACGATCGGCGCCTCCAGCCCCTGCGCCTCGATCGCGTGGCGCACCACCTCGCCCTTCCAGCGCTCAACAAATGTATCGGAGGCGTGCTGCAGCGCGCAGCCGCCGCAGGATCTGTAGTGCGGGCAGAGAGGACGAACGCGATCGGGCGATGGGGTGACGATCTTGACATCCTCCAGCCGGTTGCCGGAAAGCCGGCCCTCCACCAGCTCGCCGGGCAGGGCGAGGGGCACGAAGACAGGCCCCTTCGCGATGCCGTCGCCCAGATGGCCAAGACGCTCGATCCGCAGCCTCACTCGGCCGCCTCCGTGATGCCCGCAAAGGCGCCGGACTGGCGACGCCAGAACCTCGCATAGAAGCCATTGGCGGCCAGCAGCTCGGCGTGGGTGCCCTCTTCGACGATGCGGCCGTGGTCGAGCACCACGATCCGGTCCATCCGGGCGATGGTGGAAAGCCGGTGGGCGATGGCCAGAACCGTCTTGCCCTGCATCACCGAGGCCAGCGCCTTCTGGATCTCGGCCTCGACCTCGCTGTCGAGGGCGCTGGTGGCCTCGTCGAGCACCAGGATCGGGGCGTCCTTGAGGATGGCGCGGGCCAGGGCGATACGCTGGCGCTGGCCGCCCGAAAGCTTGACGCCGCGTTCGCCGAGATGGGCCTCGTAGCCCCGCCGGCCGGCGTGATCGCGCAGCGCGAGGATGAACTCGTGTGCCTCGGCACGTTTTGCCGCCTCGATCACCTCTTCGTCGGTGGCATCCGGGCGTCCATAGCGGATGTTGTCGAGCGCCGAGCGGTTGAACATCGCGGTTTCCTGGGTGACCATGCCGATCTTGCGGCGCAGGCTTTCGCGGGTAACGTGGCGGATGTCCACCCCGCCGATGCGCACCGCGCCGCGCTCGGGGTCGTAGAGGCGCAGAAGCAGCGCCACCAGCGTGGATTTCCCGGCACCGGAGGCTCCGACAATGCCCAGCTTCTCGCCCTGCCGGACATGCAGGGAAATATTCTCGAGCCCGCCGGATTCGCGCCCGTATGCAAAGCTGACATGGTCGAACTCGATATCGGTCGCTTCTTCCAGATCGCGCGCGTCCGGGGCATCGGGCAGGCGGTGGCGCGGGGTCAGGGTACGCATGCCGTCCTCGACCTCGCCGAGGTTGGAATAGATCCCCATCAGCGCAAAGCTGACCCATCCGGTCATCTGCGCGATTCGGATGGAAATGGCGCCGGCGGCGGCGATGTTGCCGGCGGTGGCGGCCCCGGAGGCCCACAACAGCAGTGCGCCGCCCACCAGCAGCACCGGCAGCGCGCCGCCCACCAGCATCAGCGTGAGGCGGAACCCGGCGGCGAGAGCGCCGAACTCGGTGCTGCGGTCGCGAAAACCGCGCATGGCGCCGAGCGCCACCCTGTCTTCATGCGAGGCAAGGGCGAACAGCTTGACCGTCTTGATGTTGGTGATGGTGTCCACCACCTGCCCCGAGACTGCCGCCCGGGCATTGGCGCGTGCCGCCGACCGCAGCCTGACCCTCGGCATGAACCAGCGGATCACGGCCAGATAGCCCACCAGCCATGCCGCCAGCACCAGCGCGATGCGCCAGTCGATGGTGGTCAGCAGAAGCGCCGAGCCCACCAGCGATGCCAGCGCGAAGGCCACCACGTTGATCGATTCGACCACCACGTCGGTCAGGGCGCGGGCGGTCTGCATCTGCTTCTGGGCGATGCGGCCGGCGAAATCCTCGTCGAAGAAGGTGACCGACTGGCCCATCGTCCAGCGGTGCAGCCGCGAGAGGACCAGCGGGTTCACGTTGGGTGCCACGACCACGTTGTTGGCCGCCGCCGCCAGCCCGAAGACCAGCGGGCGCAGCACGATGAAGAAGCCCACAAAAAGGGCGATCAGCAGCAGGTTGTCGGCAAGATAGCTTTCCGGGGCGCTGGTGGCGGTTGAATCGATGACCCATCCCAGAAGCAGAGCCGGCATGACCTCGAGCGTGCCGGCAAGCGCGGAAAGGGCACCGACCCCCGAGAGAACGGGAATCGCCCCCGACAGCGCCCAGCGAATGAAGGCGCCGAGGCTGCGCGGCGGGGGGCCATGGGCGGGCTGGAAAGGGTCTATCAGAGCAGCGGGTTTCACGGCGCCAGCATTTCAGGGGCGCAGGCCAGGGGCAAGCCCTGCCGCCGGGCTCAGGCCGAAAGCAGCTCTTCCCGGGTCAGGGTGAAGCCGGAATCGATCCAGCGCCTTTCCAGCTCCTTCAGTCGTTTTCCCAGCTCCGGGCCGTTGTAGGCCGGCGTCAGATCACGCGCTCTCAGCGGAAAGACGGCGGCCGCGCCGCGGGCGGCCTGTTGCGCCATGTCTTCGGCGGGCGGGCGCCCGGCCAAGGTGGCGCGGAGCAGCTCGATATCCACCGCCTCGTCCTTGCCAAGACGATAGGCCAGGGCGGCGACGGGCTCGTTGCTGGCCATACCCTCGCGCAGCTTTTCCAGCCGCCGGGTGTCGCGCCTGCTCAGCCGCAGGCGGCGGGCCACGTCTTCGCCGCCGAGGATCGCCAGCCGGCGGATGGCCTGTGGCGGGATGTCGCCCTCGTTGTGGATCAGCGCGGCAAGGAACCTGTCATCGGCGCCGGGCAGGACCCGCGCCAGCGCACCGCAACGGGCCATGGCGGCAACCGCGGGGGCCGGGTTCGGGGCCTCCAGCAGGCGGCGGATTTCAGAACCGACCCTTTCGCGTGAAAGCGTCTCCAGCCCGTCGAGATTTTCGGAGATCGCGGCCAGGGCCTGCCGGTCCATCCCGGCTTCGGGATCGCCATACCAGGCGTGGAAGCGGAAGAAGCGCAGGGCGCGCAGGTAGTCCTCGCGGATGCGCTTGCCGGCGTCGTCGATGAAACGGATGCGGCGTGCCCGCAGGTCGGCCAGCCCGCCGATCGGGTCAAGGACATTGCCGCCGCGGTCCGCATAAAGCGCGTTGATGGTGAAGTCGCGGCGGCGGGCATCTTCCTCGATGTTGTCGGAAAAGGAGACCACGGCGCGGCGGCCGAAGCTTTCCACGTCACGGCGGAATGTGGTGATTTCGTGCCCGATGCCGTTGGCCACGGCGGTGATGGTGCCGTGGTCGATGCCGGTGGGCACCACCTTGATCCCGGCGGCGGAAAGAACCGCGGTGCCCTGTTCGGGGCGGGCATTGGTGGCGATGTCCACGTCGCGCACCGGTTGGCCGAGCAGGGCGTTGCGCACGCAGCCGCCCACCACGTAGGCCTTGAACCCGGCCTCCTCCAGCAGGGTCAGGATCTGCTGTGTGCCCGGATCGGAAAGCCAGGGGCCCTTCACCTTGATCATCCGGCCAGTCCTTCCGCCATGCCGCGCAGGATACGCGCCGTCGCGCCCCAGATGTAATAGGGCCCGTAGGGTGCGGTATAGTAGAACCGGCGGCGCCCGCGCCAGATGCGCCACTGCACCTGGTAGCGGGCCGGATCGGCAATGTGGGAGAAGGGTACGGAGAACACCTCTTCCACCTCGCCGGGTTCGGGGGTGGGTTCGAATGCGTCTCTGACACGGGCGATTACGGGGGTTACCAGGAATCCGGTGACGGTTTCATGGGCGGCCAGCAGGCCCAGAACCTCGACGTTGTCGCGCGCCAGTGCAATCTCTTCTTCGGCCTCGCGCAGGGCGGCGGCGACAGGCCCGTCATCGGTGTCGTCGAGCTTGCCGCCGGGAAAGGCGATCTGGCCGGGGTGGTGCTTGAGCGACGAGGCCCGCTTGGTCAGGATCAGTGACAGGCCGCGGGAACCTTCGCAGAAGGGCACCAGCACGGCGGCGGGGCGCAGCCTGTGCCCCTCGGGCAGAGCGATATCGGGGTTGAGGTCGAAGTCGGACGAAGCCGGCGGCGGGTTGGCGGCCAGCCTGCGCAGACGTGCCAGTTGCTCAGCGGCTGTCGCCATTGCCTTCTCCGGCCTCGGTTTCGGCCTCGAACCCCAGCGATTTCGGGTCGAACTCGTAATGGGCGCCGCAGAACTGGCAATCGGCGGTGACGATGCCCTCTTCGGTGGTCATGTGGCCGATGTCGCGGGCGGAATAGATCGAGAGGCTCTGGCGCGCCTTCGCGGCCGAGCAGGTGCAGCCGAACTCCACCCGCTGCGGGTCGTAGACGCGGGGCTCTTCTTCGTGAAAGAGGCGTACCAGAAGCTCGGTCGGCTGAACGGAAGGGCCGACCAGCTCCAGCGCATCGACGGTATCGAGAAGGATATTGGCGCGGTTCCAGTTCTCGGCATCGTCGCCGGGAAGGGTATCGGCCATCCCCGGCAGCCCGCCCGCGTCCGTCCTGCCGCCGGCAACGAACGGAGAGGCCTTGGGCATGTGCTGCAGCATGATCCCGCCGCCGCGCCACTGCGGGGCGCTGCCCGGGATGGCGGACTGGCCGAAGGACAGGGCAAAGCGGGTGGGCAGCTGCTCGGACTGGGCGAAATAGGTCTCGGCGCAGGTGCACAGAGAGCCCCCGGCGATCGGGGTAATGCCCTGGTAGGGCATCTTGCCCTCTCCCTGATCGATCAGCAGTGCGAAATAGCCCCGCCCGATGAGGGAAAACGGATTGGCTCCGGTAGCCAGCCGTGCCGCATCGAAGCTGGCATAGCCGCGGATCCGGGCCGCCTCGCCGGGGCGTGCGGGGCTGAAATAATCGGTGGCGATCAGCCGCGCCGGCCCGGTGCCGCGGATCTGCAGCGAGAGCTTCCAGCGCAGTTCCATCGTCTGGCCGATCAGGGCGGTGAGCAGAATCGCCTCGGCCAGCAGCGCCTTGATCGGCTCGGGGTAGTCGTGCTGGGCGAGAATGGTCTCAAGCACGCCGTCGAGGCGCGCCACCCGGCCGCGGATGTCGGCGCGATCAAGCTGAAAGGGAAGGACGGTATCGTCCCAGGCGATGAGGGTGCCGATCGACATGGGGTTTCCTTGTGCGGTGCAGGCTGGCATACCGTGTCCATATATGCGGGGCAACCGCGCCGAAAAAGAGCAGTGCCGGAATGATCCGAAGATTTGGAGAACCCGTGCGGGCGGATGTGCGCTACCGCCTGCGGCCCGGGGTCTATGCAGTGATCACCGATGGTTTCTCGGTGCTGGTGACCCACCAGGCCGAACCGATACCCGAATTCCAGCTGCCGGGCGGCGGTATCGATCCTGACGAATCGCCGCTGGTGGCGCTTCACCGCGAGGTGATGGAGGAAACCGGCTGGCGGATCGCCGTGCCGGTGCGCCTGGGAGCATTCCGCCGTTTCACATTCATGCCGGAGTACGATCTGTGGGCCGAGAAACTGTGCCATGTCTACCTGGCGCGGGCGGTGCGGCGGCTCCGTGCTCCCTCGGAGCCGGGTCACCGGGCCGAGTGGATGACGCCGCAAGAGGCGCTGCGCCTTCTGGCCAATGAGGGCGACAGGCACTTCATGGCGTGCGCCGTGCACGGGTGCCGGGGCCGGGCTGATCCCTGCGCTACGGGCAACGGCCGGGTGGGCCTCAGCCCTCCGGCCTGCGATATTCGAGCAACAGCGCCGAGACGTCATCTTCGAGGTCTTCGCGCCATGCGAAGGTTGCGGTTTCGCGCAGCAGGGCATCCAGGAAGGCGGTGCCGCCCAGCCCGGCATTGCGGCACAGGCTGGTCATGATGCCGACCTCGCCGAACATCTCTCCGTGCCTGTTGGGACATTCGGTGATGCCGTCGGAGGTGATCAGCATCCTGTCCCCCGGATCCAGCCTGAATTCGTGTTCCTCCCAGTCGGCCTCGGGAAACAGGCCCACGGGAAACCCGCCCTGGCCGTGAAATTCCACCCGCCCGTCGCTGCGCTGCACGGCGGTGTGGGGGTGGCCGCACTGGGCGGTGACCGCCCGCCCGGTGCGCAGGTGGAAGTAGACCAGCGACATGGTGAAATAGATGTCGGTGCCGATGTCCTGAAGAAGCATGCGGTTGAGGCGGCGCGCGGCTTCGGCCGGCGAGCGCAGGGCGCGGGCCGAGGCCTTGCCGGGGCTCAGCCCGAAGCCCATGCTGCCCGAGGTGGTCGAGAAATAGGCCGCCAGCCGGGCTGTCATCAGCGCCGAGGCGATCCCATGGCCCGAGACATCGATGGCATAGAGGCCGATCCGGTTTTCGGTGATCGGGAAGACGCCTACCAGATCTCCGCCGATATGGCCCGCGGGGCGGAACAGAAGCGAGACGCGCGCCGGGCCGAATTCGTGCTCCCTGTCCTGAATCAGTGACTGTTGCAGGCCTTTTGCCTCGATCAGGTCGCGCTCCAGCGCATCGTAGAGGATGCGGATCTCGGCCAGTGTTTCGTTGATGAGGCGGTTTTTTTCCGCCAGCCTGCGCTGGGCCTGCAGCAGACGTGCCCCGGCATGGATGCGGGCCCGCAGCTCGCTGGCCGCAACCGGCTTGGAGAGGAAGTCATCGGCCCCTGCATCGAGGCCATTGGCGATTTCATCCTTTCCCGAACGTGAGGTGAGCAGGATGAAATAGCCGTAACCCGTATCATCGAGCCTGCGGTAGGCCTGGCACAGTTCAAGCCCCGACATGCCGGGCATCATCCAGTCGCTGATGACGATGTCCACCGGGTGGGTACGGCACAGTTCGAGCGCGGTGGTGCCGCTTTCGGCCTCAAGCACGTTGTAGCCCCATTTGGCGAGGCAGGCAGAGAGAATGCGGCGCTGCGCGCGGGAATCATCGACGACCAGAACGTGACGGATGTCTTCGCTTGCCGATTCGTCCCGGGGAGGGACGTCTGTGGTACAGACCGCAATCACCATATGCTCCAAATACCGCCCGCAGACTGTGCTCCTTTTTAGAGGTTATTCGTATACGAGAACCTAATTCGCGAAATCCGGGGCTGATTTTCCTTCGCGCTTACCTGGAATTAACGGGCCGCCGTCAGGGTGGCGGCGTGGGGGTGCCAGCGAAGGATGCGAGGTTTAGATGATCGGTTGGGAACGAGTGAAGGAATTGCACGGTGAAATCGGGGCGGAAAATTTCAGCGAGGTCATGAACCTCTTTCTCGAGGAGGTGGAGGAAACCCTCGCGCGGCTGCCGCAGGTGGTGCAGCCGCGTGAAATCTGCGAAATGCTGCATTTCCTGAAGGGCTGTGCGCTGAATCTTGGGTTCGTGGAATTTGCCGAAGCCTGCCTGCAGGCCCAGGCACGGCTGAACGCCAGCCAGGGGGCGGAATTCGATGTTGCCGCGCTGGTGCGCTGCTACCGCGATTCGAAAGCGGAATTTCTCCGTTCTGCGCAGGAGGCGCTTCAGGCGGCGTGACGCTTCAGATCACGAATTCGGCCAGGGCTTCGTCATCGGTGATGTCTCGCCAGTTCATGCCGGCGGCGTCGAGCTTGGCGAACAGGGTGTCGAAGTTGTCGGGGTGACTGGTCTCGATCCCGATCAGCACCGAACCGAAGTTGCGAGCCGATTTCTTGAGGTATTCGAAACGGGCGATGTCGTCGTCGGGGCCGAGCATCTGAAGAAAGTCGCGCAGCGCGCCGGGGCGCTGAGGCATGCGCAGGATGAGGTATTTCTTCAGCCCCTGGTAGCGCTGGGCGCGTTCCTTCACTTCCGGCAGGCGTTCGAAATCGAAGTTGCCGCCAGAGGTGACGCAGACCACCCGCTTGCCACGGATCTCTTCCGCCAGCGGGGAAAGCGCATCCACCGCCAGGGCGCCGGCTGGCTCCAGCACGATGCCCTCGACATTCAGCATCTCCAGCATGGTGGTGCAGATGCGGTCTTCAGGGGCGGAAAGCACGTCTTCGGGCGGCACATCCTTCAGGATCTCGAAGGGGGCGGCGCCGATGGTGGCCACCGCCGCGCCGTCGACGAAACTGTCCACCCGATCCAGGGTCACCGGCCGGCCGGCTGCGAGCGCGCTGCGGAGGCTGGCGCCGCCGGCGGGCTCCACCAGCTTGAAGCGGGTCTGCGGGGCCAGCTGGCGGATGGTGGAGATCACCCCCGCCGACAGCCCGCCGCCGCCCACGGGCAGGATGATGATGTCGGGCGGGGCGGACAGCTGGGTCAGGATCTCGACCGCCACCGAGGCCTGGCCCTCGATCACGTCCGGATCATCGAAGGGAGAGAGGAAATGCGCCCCCCGTTCGGCGCAATAGCCCCGGGCGGCGGCGAGGGTGTCGTCGAAATAGTCGCCGGTGAGGCGGATCTCGATGTTGTCGCCGCCGAAGATGCGGGTCTTGTCGATCTTCTGCTGAGGGGTGGTGACGGGCATGAAGATCACCCCGTGTACCCCGAAATGGTGGCACACATAGGCCACGCCCTGGGCATGATTGCCCGCCGAAGCGCAGACGAAGCGCCCTTGCCCCGGGTCGCGCGCCAGAACCTTGCGCATGGCGTTCAGCGCGCCGCGGATCTTGTAGGAACGCACCGGGGTGAGATCTTCGCGCTTGAGCAGGATCTCGGCGCCGAAGCGGGCGCTGAGGTGATCGTTGCGCTGCAGCGGCGTCGGCGCGAAGAGGTCGCGCATCGCGGCCTCGGCGGCGCGGGCATTTTTCACGACATCGTTCATCCTGTCCCTGTGCCGCGATTTCGCGGCCGGGGCAAGCCCGGGGGCGGACGCGGCCGGGGTTTCCGGGGCGGCGGGCAGGAGAAATGGCATGCTTGCCCCTTTCGGAAAAAGTCAATACACCCCGCCGGTAACCCATTCGACGGAGCTTTTGCATGTCTGCGCCAAAGAAAGTCGTGCTGGCCTATTCGGGCGGTCTCGACACCTCGATCATCCTGAAATGGCTGCAAACCGAATATGACTGCGAGGTGGTCACCTTCACTGCCGACCTCGGCCAGGGAGAAGAGCTGGAGCCGGCCCGCCAGAAGGCCGAGATGCTGGGCATCGCACCGGAAAACATCTTCATCGAGGATCTGCGC
>JALSGY010000350.1 GCA_026982515.1 Paracoccaceae bacterium | reverse complement strand
GTCGGAGGCGGGGCCTCCCGGTTGCGGGCGCGCCGCAGAGCGATCTCAAACACCTCGTCCGGCAGGCGGTCGATCATCCTGGCAGCCCGCACTGCGGCCCCAGGCTCCAGCACATCTTCGAGGATGTCAAGCCGCCGGGAGAAGTTGCGCTCGGCCTTGGCCGCTCGCAGCGCCTCGGCCGCCGCCCTGACGGCCTCCTGCGGCAGCCCTTCCAGCACGTCGGGCAGCGCGTTGCGGGCGGCCGCCCGGTGCGCGGCGCGCAGAACGGCCTGCCCGACAGCATTCGTGAAGGCAAGCCGCTCGCCGTCGGACAGCTCGATTTCGAGCTCCATGACCCCCCTGCCGCCCGCTTCCCCGGCCGGACCCGGCAAGGCCTCCCGGCGGGCAGGCTGCGGCGGCGGGACCTCGGCATCCAGCGCCTGGCGGGTCTCCTCGAATCGGCGGGCGTGGCGCTCGGGCTTCATCGTCGGCGGGGCTTCGTCAACCACGTCGGCCGCACGCTCAAGCACATCGACGGCCGGGTGCTCGATGCCAGCCTTCCGCGCGCGGGCCGCCAGCTCGCGCCATACCCTGCCGACACCCCGACCGGCAGCCAGCGCCACAGGCCCACCGGCAGCCGCCAGCATCACCATCGCGGCAGCCTGGGCAAACCCGGCGTCCAGCCCCAGCTTGGCCCGCTCCGGCTGCACGGCGGCCTGCACGGCGGCCTCCGACACGCCGCCTATCGCGGCCTCGCGCAGCATCAGCCGGACCATGCTGGCAGCCCGTGGGGCCGCCCCGATGAACAGGGTCGGCGCAACAAGCGGGTCGGCGATGGCAGGACCCATCGCCCCCGCAAACCGGGCGACCCACCGCCACCCCGACGGGCCACGCTCGAACGCCGACTGGGCGGCCTCCTCCGCAGCCCGAACGCGCTCGGCAACCTGCCGGTTGAACTCATCGTCGTTGGTCGGCAGGTTCTTTAGCCGCAACCGCTTTGCCAGCTCGTACAGCCGGCGCTTGGCTCCGGGCACCGCGCCGGGGTGCTTCCGCAGGTCGATTCCGGGCATCGCCCCAGGCGGGGCCACATCGGGCGTGTAAAGTGTCTCGCCCACCTGCTGGCGCAGCAGCTCGTCGTATTCCTGAAGCAGCGCGGCTTCCTCGCGCCCCCTGAAGCCGGTCACCCAGCCGCGCCAGACTTCCTCGGCTGACGAGGCAAGCACCTCGCCAAACGTGGCCGGCACCTTGCCGGGGGGCAGGGTCTGCGCGCCGCGCACGAGCTGCTGGTAGATTTCGGGCTCGGCCATGTCAGTCAGAAAGCAGGTCGCCCGCGTCCAGAACGTCCTGTAACTCTGCAGGGAAGTCGGCAGCCGTCACCGGCACAGCTACAGACCTCGGGCGCTCCAATCTGAGCACGAACGGTTCCCCGGTCTCTGTGACGGCCATACCGTCTCCAAACCGCAGCATGTAGTATCCCGGCCCGGCATACTCGAACCGGGCCTTCTTCAGGTCGTCCTTCGTCAGCGGGACGAGCTGGCCGAGACCATTGTCAACGAGCGCATCCCGAAGCTGCTCAGGCTTCACCTGCCAGACGGCCGCCGCGAAATCGTCTTCCGTCCAGTCAGCCTGCGGCGGGATGACGGGGTAGCCATTGAATTCGACGGGCTTCACGAGGCGGCGCAGCACGTCGCGAAACAGCTTGTCGTCCCACGTCTTGATGCCCTTCCTGGCGGCCTCTGCGATGTAGGCAGACACAGCCGCCTGCTCCAGGTGCGCCCGCATCTGGGGCGCGTAGAAGAACATGTCCCCGAGGATGTCCTCCATCGCGGCGCGAACGCCGGCCGAGGGAATCTCGGCCCGGACCGCGCCCTTCTCGAACTCCTCAATCCGCATCCCGCGCAGCACGAGCAGCGCCATCTCGTCGTCGCCGCGGGCGAGCAGGTCTCCCGCAACTGCAATCTCGGGCCGGTCCCGGCCCGCCGCAGACGCGACGGCCAGCCCCGCCGTCTCGGGGCCAAACGTCTGGGCCAGCGAGCCAACCACCGCCGCGATGTCCTGCTCACCGCCCGTCTCGAGAACGGAGCGCAACTGGGAAAGCTCCTCGCGCGTCAGGGGCGGA
>JALSGY010000349.1 GCA_026982515.1 Paracoccaceae bacterium | reverse complement strand
CCTGCCGTGCCTGCCGTGCCTGCGGTCTGCCGCGGGCGAGGCCCGCCTTGCTGCCACCTTGGCGCCAATCGGATGCCATTTTTTCTGCACAATCATCTTTACCGCCCGCTTTTCCACGGGGAAACTCCGGTTCGTGTAATGGTGCCGCTGTTCGAGTCGGGAGAACTCCTTGGAAAACATTTTCCTGTCTACCGGGCCGTCGGCTTACGATGTTTCGCAGGATCCGATTTCCGGCGAAAGCCTTGGCGTGCGTTATGTCTCCTACCGCAACATCTTCCGTTTTCTCGACCAGATAGATGACGTCGACACCGGGCTGATCGTCTGGCCGGGCGGTGCCCTGGCCGAGAAAAACACGGATCGCTACGGTTTCGAATACGAGGGCCTCTACAACCCCGAAACCGGCAAGCCCTCGATCGCCGACATGATGGCGATCGCCATCGACAAGGGCGCGGCCTTCTCTGTCGTGCTGCCTACGGCGCGCTACGTGGGCCGCGAGGACGATCTGCGCGATGACGTCAGGGGTTTCATGCAGGATCTTCTGGGCGGCAGGTACGGAGAGCTGCCCGAGAAGATGATCCTGGAGATCGGCAACGAGTATTATGGCGCCTTCTCCGAACCTTCCGAGCAGGGCGCGGCAGCCGATTACGCCGCGATTGCCGACATCATGATTACCGAGATCGCCAACGCCCTGGCGGATCCGGCGGTGAACACCGGCAACTTCGATCTCGAGATCGCGGTCCAGAGCGGGCGCACCCTGGAGGATGATGCCGCCATTCGCGACGGTCTCAGCGAATATGCCATCGCCAATGCCGACATGATCGTCCAGCACCGTTTTCCGGCCACCATCGAACAGGTCAACGACCGGCTCGATACCGTCGAACAGATCATCGACTCCTGGGAGCAGGAGGCAGCCGGCCTGAACAGCGAGGCGCCCGAGCTGTTCCTGTCGGAGTGGAACGTGGCACATCTGACGCGGCAGATGGTGCTGGAGGATTTCCTGCAGGAACCCTCTTCGGTGGAGGCGGGGCTGACAGCGGCGGATGTCGATCTGGAGGGGCGCACCACCACCGAGTTCGAGCAGTACTGGCAGGACGCAATCAGCAGGAATGCCTATGGGGCCGAACAGCCGGGGCTGCTTCTGGAAACCTTTGCCCGCTACACCGAACTGGGAATGAAGGCCGGCGGCGTCTACGGCATCGACGTGATGCACCCGGGGCGGATGAGCTGGCTGGGCAACGACGGTGAAGATCACCGCTTCGTCGGCGGCGAAATGCTGAAGATGCTCTACGAGAGCGTCGACAATACCTATCTCGTCGATGCCGGCAGCGCCGATGGCGCGGATGACACGATCACCCCTTATGTCTTCGAAAACGATGACAAGCTGGTGGTGTTCATCGCCGCCGGCGGCAATGCCACCGGCACCTACACACTGGACATCCAGGGCCTGGGCGAGATGTACGGCTCGGTCTGGGCCGAGCGCCTGGGGGCCGAGATACAGCCCGACTGGATGAGCGATTACGGGATCGTCGACAATCCGGAGGTGGATGAAACCCCCGAGGCCATGACCTACGCCACGCCGGTGCGCGAGGCGGCGGATGTGCAGGTGAACACCCTCGACGATACTCTCCAGCTGACGGTGAACGCCCCTTACGAGGTGATCCGCCTGGCGTTTGCCAAGACGGAGGCGGGAGCCGAGGAAATCGCCAGCTGGTCTGCGATCCCGGAGTTGCCGCTGGTGGAGCGGGCGCTGGACGATCCTGTCGAGACCGGTACTCCGGCCGAGGAGGGCGGCGGCCCCGATGGCGGAGCGCTGGACATCGGCGGCATGGTGCTTCTGGCACTTCTTTTTCTGCTGTGAGCGGGCCCCCTCCGGCCGGCTGCCCTCGCGATTTGCCGAAAGCCCCGTGAAAATCCCGGAAACACATGAAACGGGATTTTTCCGGCAAACTGCGGAAGAGATGCAAAAATGCCCTTTATTTCACGGGCGGTAATCACTAAACGGGTCGGCGGAGACGTGGCCGAGTGGTCGAAGGCGCTCCCCTGCTAAGGGAGTAGGCGGGAAACCGTCTCGAGGGTTCGAATCCCTTCGTCTCCGCCACTGTCCTGAG
>JALSGY010000348.1 GCA_026982515.1 Paracoccaceae bacterium | reverse complement strand
GCCAGCCGGACCGGGCGCAACGAGGCGGGCACGCCGCTGTGGAAGCGGCTGGCCTATGTGGCGATCACCCGTGCCCAGGAGCGCCTGCTGTGGGTGACGCGCAACCGTCTGGCCCGGCCGCGCGCGGCGCTGAGCATCTCGGACTTGAATGCCGCGCCGGCCTCGTTTCAACTGCAGGCGCAGAGCCAGGGGGAGGAATGAGATGACCGGCACGATCATCATCACCGGCGCCAGCGCCGGGATCGGCAAGGCCACCGCGTTGCGTTTTCTGGAAGGCGGCTGGCAGGTGGGGCTGCTGGCCCGCCGGGCAGAGCCGCTGGAAGAGATCGCCGCCCGCTACCGGGACGCCTTCGCCCTGCCGGCGGATGTCACCGATGCCGCTTCGGTGGATGCCGCCTTCGGCAAGTTCGTGGAGAAGGTGGGCCGGCTGGATGCGCTGTTCAACAATGCCGGGTGCGGCGCGCCGGCCGCAACCATCGACGAGATCGAGGTGGAGGACTGGAAGGCGGTGGTGGATGTCAACCTCACCGGCATGTTTCTGTGCGCCCGTGCCGCCTTCAGGCAGATGCGCTATCAGACGCCCCGGGGCGGGCGGATCATCAACAACGGGTCCATCTCGGCCCATGTACCGCGCCCGGGCACCGCGCCCTACACCGCCACCAAGCACGGGGTTTCGGGCCTGACGAAGACCATCGCGCTGGACGGCCGGCCTCATGACATAGCCTGCGGGCAGATCGATATCGGCAATGCGCTCACCGAGATGACCGAGGCCTTTTCCCGCGGCGTGCCCCAGGCCGACGGCTGCGTGCGCCCCGAACCCACGATGGATGTGAGGGATGTGGCCGGTGCTGTCTTTCAGATGGCCAGCCTGCCCCTGGAGAGCAACATCCTGTCCATGACCATCATGGCCACCAAGATGCCTTTCGTGGGCCGGGGCTGAGAGGCGGGCGGTGGAAACCCGGGGGCGCTGCCCCCGGACCCCCGGAGTATTTCGGCAAGATGAAGCCGGACGGATCCGGCATTCAGCCCTAACTGCGGAAATAGTTGAAGAAGGCGGAGGCGCCCCAGCCGGCGACGATCGCGATGAACAGCGACAGCAGCCCGTAGTAGAGCGGCTTTTCGCGCGACAGCTTGAACAGCCAGCGCTCCAGCCCCACCTTGCTGACATCGATGGCGGTTTCGTATTCGTCCACCACCTGGCCGTTGCGGGTGAGGTAGATACGGGTGGTGTATTCGCCTTCGGTGAGGTTCGAGGGCAGCTTGATCGAGGTGCGGAACAGGGTTTCCTCGTCCAGCTGCACCGAGCCGGGTTTCAGCTGGTAGAGCCCTTTTTCCGTGCGGATTCGGATCAGCGCCTCGGTGAAGGCGTCGGCGTCGGCAACTTCGGCGGTTGCGGCGGCGGCGCTTATCTCGTGGCGGATGGAGATCCGGTATTTGCGGTCTTCTTCCGGGTTCAGCACCTTTTCCATCGGTCCGGTGGTGGCCACGGCGTAGAAGCTGGGGGCGGATTCCAGCGCCACCGCGTCCACGTTCACCCAGATGCCGAGCCGCTTGTCCTTGCGCCGCACGGTAACCGGCTGAGAGGGGCCGGCCACGGTGATCACCACCTCCATCGGGGCTTCCTTGGGGGGCGGCGAGTTGCGCTTCACGGCGCCGAAGATCAGGATCTCCGAGCCGTCGAAATTGGCGGTGATGGCGATGCGGTTCTGGGACAGGCCGGCGACCACCTGCTCGTCTCCGGCCTTGGCGGGCAGGGCCAGCAGCAGGGCTGCAAAGAGTATTCTGAACATCATTCGCCCCCCGCACCGATGGAGAACAGCTCGGCCGGCTGCAGCAGCAGCTCCAGCCCCAGCTTGGCAACCACGCCGAGCACCATCAGCGCCAGCAGGATGCGCAGCTGTTCGGCCTTCAGCTTCAGCCCGATGCGGGTGCCGATCTGGGCGCCGATCACCCCGCCGGTCATCAGCAGCAGGGCCAGCGCGATATCCACCGTGTAGTTGGTGGTGGCGTGCGCCAGTGTGGTGAAGGCGGTCACGAAGATGATCTGGAACAGCGAGGTGCCGACCACCACCTTGGTGGGCATGCCCAGCAGATAGATCATCGCAGGCACCATGATGA
>JALSGY010000347.1 GCA_026982515.1 Paracoccaceae bacterium | reverse complement strand
CGCGCCACACGCAGCTCGCCGGCCTCGCTGATCACCCCTGCCACCCGCCCGGCTTCCAGAACCAGGCCGCGCACCGCACAATGCTCGCGAATAATCACCCCCTCACGCGCGGCCAGGCGCGCCATTGCCGGCACCGCCACAAACGGCTCGGCGCGCATGTCGCTGGCAGTCCACAAAGCGCCCTGCCAAGGCGCGCGCGCCCCTGCCAACAAGCCGGCCAGCTCCCCGGCAGAAATCAGACGGCTATCGAGCCCCAGCCCGGCCACATCCGTCAGCCAGCCCCGATAGGCCGCCATTTCCGCCTCGCTACGGGCCAGATACAGCGTGCCCGCCTCAACCAGGCCGATATCCGTGTCCAGCTGCGCGGCAATCTCACGCCACAACCCGCGCGCCTCCAGCGCAATCGGCACTTCAGCCACATCGCGCCCCTGCACCCGGATCCAGCCCCAATTGCGTGCCGATTGCTCGCCCGCCACCCGGCCCTTTTCCAGCAACACCACCTTCTGGCCGGCCCGCGCCAGATACAAAGCCGCCGATACCCCGATCACCCCGGCGCCAATCACCACCACATCCGCACGCGCCGGCAAATCAGCGCGATGCTCGGGCCCGTCAGCCAGTGAAATCGGCAATCCCTGCATGCCCTTTCATCTTTCCACAAATACTCCGGGGGTGTGGGGGCAGCGCCCCCACCCGGTCGCCGGCGCAGCCGGCGAAATCACTTGGCCAGATGATCCACCAGCTTTTCCATGAACTTCCAGCCCGCCTCGAACTGCTCGAGCGAGATATACTCGTTGGCCTGATGCGCCTGATCAATGCTGCCCGGCCCGCAGATCACCGCCGAATAGCCCCCGCGCTGAAACTGGCCGGCCTCGGTGCCATAGCTGACCACATGGGTGGCATTGTCGCCGGTCAGGCGCCGGGCAATCGCCTCGGCGACGCCGTCCTTTTCGGGCACCAGGCCCGGCACGCCAAAGGATGGCTCGACCTCGATGAAGGCCGAAGGCGCCACCGCCTTCATTGCTGCCTCGACCTCGCGCACCTTCTCCATGTAGCGCGCCTTCCAAGCCTCGGGATCATCCCCCGCCACCACGCGAAAGCCCATGGTGAAGCGGCAATCCCTGGCGGTGATGTTTTCGGCGGTGCCGCCATGCACGGTGCCGACATGGGCGGTGGTGTAGGGCGGCTCGAACATCGCCGCCAACGGCCCCGGCGTTGCGGCGGCGTTTTCGGCATTGACCTGGTTGCCCCAGTCGATCAGCTTTGCCGCCTCCATCACCGCGCTGACCCCGTTCTGGGGCTGCGAGGAATGGACCTCGAAGCCGCGCACATGGGTCTTCATCGCGTAGCCGCCCTTGTGGCCGGTCACCACCTTCATCAGCGACGGCTCGCCGATGATGGCACCGGCAGCACGCGGCATCAGGCGGGCCATTTCCTCGATCATGCTCGGCGCGCCGATGCAGCCGACCTCCTCGTCATAAGACAGCGCGATCTGCAAGGGCCGCTTCACCCCGCGCTCCAGCGCCAGCGGCACCGCTGCCAGCGCCAGCGCGTCGAACCCCTTCATGTCGCAGGTGCCGCGCCCGTAAAGGCGCCCGTCCTTTTCGACCACCGTGAACGGGTCGGTGTCCCAATCCTGGCCATCTACCGGCACCACATCGGTATGGCCCGAAAGAACCACCCCGCCTTCGACCTCGGGGCCGATATTGGCGTAGATATTGGCCTTGCTGCGGTCGCCATTATAGACCCGGTGCGCGGTGACGCCAAAGCCGGCCAGATAGGCCTCGATCCAGTCAACGATCTCCAGATTCGATTCGCGGCTGACCGTCGGAAAGCTCACCAACTTGTCCAGAATTTCCCGCGCGCTCATATTTTGTGCCATGTCTCTCTCCTGTTGGCCAAAGCCTGTGCGCCTGGCGCATAAAGGTCAAGCCAAGGGTTTCGCTGAAGGCATAATAATCTGACAAGTCAGCAGAAAATGGCGGAAGTTTCGACTTAGCTATTGCCCGCTTCCCGAATCCTGCTAACAATTTAGCCCTGAGGGGTGGCGTCAGACTGCCTGCAAGCGACTGGGAGATGCCTATGCCCGATGGGGCGTCAAAGGTTCTGGATGTTCAGAACCTTAACACGATTTTTCAAACCCGCTCCGGCGAGATTCACGCGGTAAACAACGTGAGCTTTGACCTCGAGGAGGGGGAATTGCTGGGCGTTGTCGGCGAAAGTGGCTCGGGGAAATCGGTGACCATGATGTCGCTGATCCGCCTGCTGCCCAGCCCGCCGGCCGAGATTCGCGCCGGCAAGGTGATGTTTGACGGCCTCGACCTGCTCAAGATCGACGACGACAAGCTGCGCGATATTCGCGGGGCGCGGATCGGCTTCATCTTTCAGGACCCGATGACCAGCCTCAACCCGGTCTTCACCGTCGGTTTTCAGCTGCGCGAGCCGCTCATGCGCCATATGGGGCTGAACAAGAAACAGGCCAACAAACGCGCCGCCGAGCTGCTGGAAATGGTCGGCATCCCCGCCGCCAGCGCCCGGCTCAAGGATTATCCGCACCAGTTTTCCGGCGGCATGCGCCAGCGGGTGATGATTGCCATTGCCCTGGCGTGCGATCCGGAAGTGCTGATCGCCGACGAGCCGACCACGGCGCTTGACGTGACCATCCAGGCGCAGATCCTCGAACTGATCAAGGAGCTGCGTCAGAAGCTGGGCATGGCCATCATCTGGATCACCCACGATCTGGGGGTGATTGCCGGCATCGCCGACCGGGTCATGGTCATGTATGGCGGCCAGGTGGTCGAAGAGGCGCCGGTGCGCGAATTGTTCAAGAACCCTCAGCACCCCTATACCAAGGCGCTGCTGAAAACCGTTCCCCATGTGCGCGGCGAGCGCGCCGAGCGCCTCGAGGTGATCGAGGGCCAGCCGCCGATCCTGGGCGGCGCGCCCACCGCCTGCCCGTTTCGCGAGCGCTGCCCGGTGGCGATAGACATCTGCGCGCGCGAAAACCCGGCCCTGCATGTCACCGGCCCACGCCACGCGGCCGCTTGCCACCTGGTCGCCCCGGCCCGGGAGGAAGCCCATGTTTGACGTCAGCCAAGGCGCAAAGACGCTGATCGAAGTGCGCGGTCTGAAGATGTATTTTCCGATCTATGCCGGGGTGTTCCGGCGCCATGTCGGTGACGTCAAGGCGGTCGACGATGTCAGCTTTGACATCTATGAGGGCGAGACGCTGGGCCTGGTTGGCGAAAGCGGCTGTGGCAAATCCACCTGCGGGCGCGCGATCCTGCGCCTTTACGACATCACCGCCGGCTCGATCACCATCAACGGGCGCGAAATCGGCAAGGAGTCGCAGGCCGGCCTGCGCAAGCTGCGCCCGACCATGCAGATGGTGTTTCAGGACCCCCAGGCCTCGCTCAACCCGCGCATGACGCTCGAGGGGATCATCGGCGAGCCGCTGCTGGAACATACCGACATGGACCGCACCCAGCGCAGGGCGCGGGTGCATGAGCTGATGGATGCGGTCGGGCTCAACCGGCGCTTCTCCAACCGCTACCCGCACGAATTTTCCGGCGGTCAGCGCCAGCGTATCGGCATTGCCCGCGCCCTGGCCCTGAACCCGAAATTCATCGTCTGCGACGAGCCGATCGCCGCCCTTGACGTGTCGATCCAGGCCCAGGTGGTCAACCTGCTCGAGGATCTGCAAAAGCAGTTCGGCCTGACCTACCTGTTCATATCCCACGACCTGTCGATGGTGCGCCATATCGCCGACCGGGTGGCAGTGATGTATCTGGGCAAGGTGGTCGAGCTGTCGGCGCGCGAAAGCCTCTATAACGAGCCGCTGCACCCCTATACCAAGGCGCTTCTGAGCGCGGTGCCCGAGCCTGACCCGGACCTGGAAGCCGCCGAGCGGGTGATCCTGCAAGGCGATGTGCCCAGCCCGGCCAACCCGCCCGCAGGCTGCAATTTCTGCACCCGCTGTCCGGCGGTGATGGAGATCTGCCACCGCGAAGACCCGGCCTTTCGCGAAGTCCTGCCGGGGCGTTTTGTCGCCTGCCACCATTACAACGACATGAATGTATCGAATGAGACTGCCGACGAAACCGGCAGCTGACGAGGCCTCAAGAGCAAAACGAAGAGCAACAACCAAGGGAGAAGAACATGAAACTGAAATCAACTCTGCTAGGCGCAGCGGCCGCGATAGCCCTGGCCTCGTCGGCCTTGGCCGGCTCGCATGAAGCGCAAGGGCGCGACGGCCAGCTCAACATCATCTACTGGCAGGCGGCCTCGATCCTCAACCCGTATCTGTCGGGCGGCAACAAGGACATCGACGCCTCGGCCCTGGTGCTGGAGCCGCTGGCGCGCTACGACGAGAACGGCAACATGGTGGCCTGGCTGGCCGAGGACATTCCCACCGTTGAAAACGGCGGCGTGGCCGAAGACCTGACCTCGATCACCTGGACCCTCAAGGAAGGCCTGGTCTGGTCGGACGGCACGCCGGTGACTTCGGCCGACGTGGTGTTTACCGCCAATTACTGCATGAACGAAGAGGGCGGCTGCCAGCAGCTGGCCGGTTTTGCCGATATCGGTAGCGTCGAGGCGCTCGACGATCGCTCGGTCAAGATCACCTTCACCAAGCCCAAGCCGTTCCCCTATTCGGCCCTGGTCGGCTCGACCATGCCGATCCTGCAGCAGGAGCAGTTCAAGGATTGCGTCGGCGTCAACGCGCCCAACTGCACCGCCGAGAATTTCGGCCCGATCGGCACCGGCCCGTTCATGGTCGAGGAGTTCAAGGCCAACGATACCGTGGTCTATGTCGCCAACCCGAACTACCGCGATGGAGGCAAGCCCGCCTTTGGTCGGGTGACCTTCAAGGGCGGCGGCGATGCGGCTTCGGCAGCGCGTTCGGTGCTGGAAACCGGCGAATTCGACTATGCCTGGAACCTGCAGGTCGACCCGACCGTGCTGGCGCAGATGGCGGCGGCCGGCAAGGGCACGGTGGTTTCGGCCTTTGGCACCGGTGTCGAGCGGCTGATGGTCAACCTGACCAATCCCGACCCGGCCCTGGGCGACAAGCGCTCGACCCTCGAGGGCGGGCCGCACCCCTTCCTCACCGATCCGGCCGTGCGCCGGGCGCTCAGCCTTGCCATCGACCGCAACCTGCTGGCCGAAGTCGGCTATGGCGAAGCGGGCAAGGCGACCTGTAACGTGGTCCCGGCCCCGGCGATCTATGTTTCGACCGCCAATGACGAATGCCTGGTTCAGGACATCGCCAAGGCCAATGCCATCCTCGATGAGGCCGGCTGGATGCCCGGCCCTGACGGCATCCGCCAGAAGGACGGCGTGCGCCTGTCGATCCTCTACCAGACCTCGACCAACGCCGTGCGCCAGGACACGCAGGCCCTGGTCAAGCAGTGGTGGAGCGAGATCGGCGTTGAAACCGAGCTCAAGAATATCGACGCAGCCGTGTTCTTTGGTGGCGACCAGTCGAGCCCGGATACCTTCCAGAAGTTCTATGCCGACATCGAGATGTATACCAACCTGTTCGACGGCACCGATCCCGAGGCCTATATGGGCTCCTGGGTCTGCTCGGAAATCCCGAGCCCGGCGAACAACTGGCTGGGCAGCAACATGCCGCGCTATTGCAACCCGGAATACGACGCCCTTGCCGAAAAGCTGGCCACCACGGCCGCGCTTGAGGACCGCGCAGCAATCGTCAAGCAGATGAACGACATGCTGATGCAGGAAGGCGCGATGATCCCGCTGGTGCACCGCGGTTCGGTCTCGGCACATGCCAACAGCCTCGAAGGCGTCCGGCTCAACGTCTGGGACAGCCAGATGTGGAACGTGGCCGACTGGTCGCGCGCCAAGTAAGCCGCTGACGTGAAAACCGGCCGCTCCGCAGCCACCTGCGGGGCGGCCCCCTCCCTTCCCTCACCAGAGAAATGAGCTGAGCCACCCATGCTGAACTACACTCTCAGACGCCTGATGTTTTCCGTCCCGGTGCTTCTGTTCATTTCTTTCATCATCTTCCTGATCCTCGATCTGGCCCCGTCGGATCCGACCGGCAACCTGCCGCTGACCATCCCGCCGGAAGTGCGCGAAAAGATCCGCACCAGCCTCGGGCTGGATGCACCGATGTGGGTGCGCTACCTGCTGTGGTGCAAGCAATTCTTCATCAACGAGCCGCTCAATATCTGGGACCAGTGGCGCGGCACCTGCTCTTTCAACTGCGAAGACCGCCTGCGGGTCGTCTCCTATGTGACCCGCTCGCCGGTGGTCGACCTGATCGTCGAGCGCATGCCCCAGACCCTGTGGGTGGTGGGCATGTCCTATGTGGTCGGCATCCTCATCGCCATCCCGATCGGGGTGATCTCGGCCTACAAGCAATATTCGGTATTCGACCAGGCCGGTACCTTTATCTCGATGGTCGGCTTCTCGGTGCCGCCGTTCTTTTCCGGGGTGCTGGTGATCGTCATCTTCTCGGTGCAGCTGGGCTGGTTCCCCTCGATCTACGACACCACGCTCGAAGTGGTCGACTGGGAAACCTTCAAGATGCAGGTCAAACAGATGATCATGCCGGTGATGGTGCTGGCACTGCAAACCACCGCCCAGATCAGCCGCTTCATGCGCGCCAGCATGCTCGACAACCTCAACCAGGATTACGTGCGCACCGCGCGCGCCAAGGGGCTGAAGGAAAGCGTGGTGCTGCTGGTACATGTGCTGCGCAACTCCCTGATCCCGGTGGTGACGGTCATCGCCCTGGGCGTCCCGGCAGTGTTTGGCGGCGCCATCATCACCGAGCAGGTGTTCAAGGTAAATGGCATCGGCCAGCTGCTGATCATCGGCATCCAGGGCGGCGACGCACCGCTGGTGCAAACCCTGACCTTCATTTTCGCGGTGATGATCGTGTTCGCCAACCTGATCGCCGATATTCTCTATGGCATTCTTGATCCGAGGATCCGCTATGACTGACACCTCCGAAATCACCGAAGAAAAGGCGCGCTCGCAATGGGCTGACGTCTGGAGCCAGTTTCGCAGCCATCGCGGCGCCATGATCGGCGCAAGCTTCTTCATATTCATCTGCCTGCTGGTGATCTTCGGGCCGATGCTGTGGCCGATCGAGCCCAATTTCATCGACATCCGCGCCAAGAACCAGGGCCCCTCGCTGGCCCACCCGTTCGGCACCGATCAACTCGGGCGCGATACCTTCGCCCAGGTGCTGGCCGGCGGTCGGGTATCGCTGCTGGTCGGGGTGACAGCGATGGGGCTGGCATTGTTTCTGGGCACATTCATCGGCGTGCTCGCGGGCTATTTCAAACGCCTCGACAGCCCGCTGATGCGGCTCACCGACCTGTTCCTGGCCCTGCCGATCCTGCCGCTGCTGCTGGTGATCATCATGCTGTTTCGCGACACGCTGCGCGCCGCTTTCGGGCCGGAAACCGGGATCTTCCTGCTGGTCGTGTTCGTTATCGGCATCACCAGCTGGATGCACACCGCGCGTATCGTGCGCGGCGATGTGCTGAGCCTCAAGGAACAGGAATTCGTGCTGGCGGCGCGCTCGATCGGCACGCCAAGCCACCGGATGATCCTGCGCCATATCCTGCCCAACGTGATGAGCCCGATCATGGTCTCGGCCACGCTCGGCATCGCCACCGCCATCATCACCGAAAGCGCAATCAGCTTCCTCGGTCTCGGCTTTCCTTCCGACTTTCCCACCTGGGGGAGATTGCTGTCAGACAGCACCAATTTCATGACCTTGAATCCCGAGCGGGTAATCTGGCCGGGCCTGGCAATTTCGCTGACCGTGCTGAGCGTCAATTATATCGGCGACGGGCTGCGCGACGCACTCGACCCGCGCATCCGCGGCCGCTGATCCAAAGCGCACTGCGCGTGGCAAAGATTCGAGGCCTCCGGCGGGGATATTTACGGCAAGAGGAAAACCAACTCGGCTTTTCCCCTCGACCACGCTTCGCACTGTTCCTTCATCTTGGCGCAAATACTCCGGGGGGTCCGGGGGGCTGGCCCCCCGGCCGGTCGCCGGGCCTTGCCCGGCGAAACCACTTATTTTATCACATGTGTCCTGATCCGGCGCACAAGCAGCCACACGATCAGTACCACCGGCACCACCAGAAGCGCGGTCAGTTGCCCCTTTGACAGGCCGGTTACCTCGGTCAGGGGATAGGTCAGATAGGTCGCCAGTGACACCGCGTAATAGCTGATCGCCACCACGCTCAGCCCCTCGACGGTCTCCTGCAGGCGCAGTTGCAAATCGGCGCGTTTATTCATGCTTTCCAGCAGTTTCTGATTTTGCGCCGAGCGCTCGACATCAACGCGGGTGCGCAGCAGGTTGCCAGCGCGCGCCGCGCGCATTGCCATGCGCTCAAGCCGGGTTTCGGCCGCATGCACCGTGCGCATTGCCGGATCAAAACGGCGGGTCATGAAGTCGGTGAAGGTCTGGCGGTTGCCGAAACGCACCTCGCGCAGCACTTCGATGCGCGCATGCACGATCGCCTCGTAAGCGCGCGTCGCGCCAAAGCGAAACGAGGTACGCGCGGTCAGCCCCTCCAGCTCGGCCGACAGCGCCAGAAGCTTGGCCAGGTCGGTTTCTGCCTCGCAGGCCGAGCCCGACAGCCCCTTGACCAGCGCGCTGAGCGCATCGCCGACATCGCGCATCTGCTGGGCAATATCGCGCGCCGCGATCAGGCCGAGCATGGCCATGGTCTTGTAGGTTTCGATCTCACAGATGCGCTGCACGATACGGCCGACCCGGCGCTTGGTGACCTGGGGGTCGGCAAATACCGCAAAGCGCAGATGGCCGGCCGTATCAATGCGAAAATCGCCCGCCAGCACCGCCGAGCGGTCCAGCACCTCGACCGCCACCAGGCTTTCGGGCACGAACCATTCGCCCAGCTTTTCGATGATCTCCTCGTCCTCGGGGCGCTCCTCGATGCGGATCAGCGCCGAGGTGATCCGCTTGCCCGGCATGTCGGCCAGCCAGTCAGCCGGAAACATCTCGAACACCGCCGGGTCAAAGGCGCGCTCGGCCACGCCGTCGGCGAAAATCGTATAGGTGACGAACTCGCTGTGGCTCTCCCATTTCAGCCAATGCTTGCCAATCTCGCCAAAATAATGCGTCGCGCCCGGCTGTGGGTGGCTGGCGCCGTAGCGGTCGAGCAGGCGAATCAGGTGGTCGAAATCGGCCTGCCGGTCGCGCCCGGCGGCGTTGCCGGGCTGCTTGACGGCCAGAAAGGCAGCGCGCGAGGGCACGTTGAGCGCCGCGAAGGGACGCGCATGCAGCTCGTTGGCCAGCTCGTAGCGCAGCGGGTGGTCCTGAATGTTGCTCATGCGCCTACCTCCTGAGGAGGCTTTATCACCTCGGCGGGGCCAGGAACAAGAGCGACAGATCGCGCTTTGGCACCCAATTTTCCGCCCACCATTCAAAGGTGGTCGCCCCGGTCTTGGTAATCCCGTCCCGGCACAGCGAAACCAGCATGTCCGGGCTGCCCTTGTCGACGATCAGGTGAAACCGCCCGATCGGGCCGCGCCAGGAATTGGCGGTGGTCAGGATGTAGCGCAGCAGATAGCCGGTGGTGGAGGGATATTCCTCATCACCAAAGCGCGCCTCGACCGCCGCGCGAAAGGCGCGATCCATGCAGACCTCATCGCGCAGCGGTCCCGCCTCCAGATCGTAGCGGCCGAAAATGAAAGCCTCGGGCACCGGCGTGTAGGCGTGGCGGACCTCAAGCGTGCCATTGGCAGGAAATGTCATCTCCCAGTAATAGCTGACATGGGTGATCCAGTTGGCAACAAAGCCGTCGTCCGGCTCCCAAAGCACCGCCCCGGCGGCGCTGAGCTGTGCCATTGCCTCGGGCGGCAGCGCATCGAGGCGCGCCCAGAGGCGGTCATAACTGGCCGCGTCCGGGGTAAGAAACAGCAGCGGAATTTCCAGTTTCTGCAACAGCTTGGTCACATCGTGCCCCTCGGGCGTCAGCGCGCGCATGGCCACCTCGACCGCCATTGGCGCGCCGTCGACCCGGAGGCGGAAATTGACCGGATCGCGCGGATTGCTGTTGGCCGGGCTGAAGCCATACTCGAAATCCTGCTCCATATGGATCGGTGGCAGGGGAAAGGCGACCAGGGTCTTGACCGGCTGGTCGGAATGGTTGCGAAACAGATAGCGCACGCGGATTTGCGCGCGGCTCAGATACAGCTCTTCCTCGGCCATCTCGATCTGGTCGGATTGGCGCATGACCAGCTCGCCCGCCTCCAGCCCGGCCACCGCGTCATTGGCGCGCACCAAGCTGGCGGGGGCAACAAGAAGGGCGATAAATACAGCGAAGTGCAAGGGGCGCATGGCGTTTCCTTCCGACAAATTGCGGGCGTTTTCTGCTTCAATCGCAGCGATTTTCCCACGGCCTTGTGCGCCCGTCAAAGACCTCGGTCAAATTGGCGCGAAATTTTCGCCAATATGCGCCCGCACGGCGGCCATGAAATCCTCGCCGCGTGCCTCGAAATCGGGGTATTGGTCGAAACTTGCCGCCGCAGGGGCCAGAAGCACGGTGTCGCCGGGCTGCGCCTCGGCCACGGCGCGCGCCACGGCGGCGGCCATGTCGGCAAATATCTCGTGCTCGGTATCGCCGATCTGCAGCGCAAATTCGCGCGCCGAATGGCCGATCAGATAGGCCTTGGCGACGCGCCCCATCAGCGGCGCAAGCGCCTCGATGCCGCCTTCCTTGCCCAGCCCGCCGGCGATCCAGCGGATGTTTTCAAAGGCGCCCAGCGCGGCGGCGGCGGCGTCGGCATTGGTGGCCTTGCTGTCATTGATATAGCGCACGCCAGCGGCCTCGCCGATCCATTGGCTGCGATGGGGCAGGCCGCGGAAGCTGGCAAAACCGCTCTCGATCATGCGCGGCGACAGGCCCAGGGCGCGCGCCACGCCATAAGCGGCGCAGGCATTCTGGTGGTTATGGGTGCCGGGCAGCGCCCGCATTGCACGCAGGTCGATCGCCGCCACCTGGCGCCCCTTGCGCCATTCGGCAAGAAAGCCCTTGCGCGCGAAAACCTGCCAGCCGGGCCCGCGCAGCTTGCGGTTCACCGACACCCGGATCACCCGGTGATCGGCGCCCCCTTCGGCCATCTGCCCGGCCAGATAGGCGCCTTCCTTTTCGTCCACTCCGATCACTGCCCGGTCCGGCCCGCCCTCGGCAAACAGGCGCCGCTTGGCGGCGAAATAGCCGCCGATACCGCCGTGGCGATCGAGGTGGTCGGGCGAGAGATTTGTGAACACGGCGATATCCGGGGTCAGGGCGCGGGCCAGCTCGGTCTGGTAGGAGGAAAGCTCCAGCACCACCACGCCGCCATCGCCGGGCGGGTCGATATCCAGCACCCCGCGCCCGATATTGCCGGCCAGCTGCACTTCGCGCCCGGCCGCCTCCAGCACATGGGCGATCAGCGCCGAGGTGGTCGATTTGCCGTTGGAGCCGGTCACGGCCACCACTTGCGGGATGCGCTCGTAATTGTCCCAGCCCTGCACCGCCAGCGAGCGGAAGAACAGGCTGATATCGTTATCCACCACCACCCCGGCCTCGAGCGCGGCGGCGACATGGCGGTTGGGCTCGGGGTAGAGATGGGGGATGCCGGGGCTGACAATCAGCGCCGCCAGCCCCTCGAAAGCCCCGGCCCGGCCCAGATCATGCAGCACCAGCCCGGCTGCCTCGGCGCCAGCGCGGGCCTCGGCGCTGTCGTCCCAGCACAGCGCCTGGGCGCCGCCCGCCTCAAGTGCGCGCGCCGTGGCCAGGCCCGAACGCCCCAGCCCCAGCACCGCCACCTTGCGCCCCACATATCCCTGCACAGCAATCATGTGCTCACCCTAACGGTTTGTCGCGCCAGCGAAACCCCGCATGGCGCTTCAGCGGATCTTGAGCGTTGCCAGCCCGACAAGGGCCAGAACCAGCGAGATGATCCAGAAGCGGATGACGATCTGCGGCTCCGACCAGCCGCGTTTTTCGAAATGGTGATGGATCGGCGCCATCAGGAACACCCGCTTGCCGGTGCGTTTGAAATAGAGCACCTGGATGATCACCGAAAGCGTCTCGACCACGAACAGCCCGCCGACAATCGCCAGCACGATCTCGTGCTTGATGGCCACGGCAATGGCGCCCAGCGCGCCCCCCAGGGCCAGCGAGCCGGTATCGCCCATGAACACGGCAGCGGGCGGCGCATTATACCACAAAAAGCCAAGCCCGCCGCCGATCAGCCCGGCGGTAAAGATGAGAATCTCGCCAGTGCCCGGCACATAATGCAGGCCGAGATAATCGGTGAAATCGACCCGCCCGACCGCATAGGCAATCGCGCCCAGCGTGCCGGCCGCAATCATCACCGGCATGATTGCCAGCCCGTCCAGCCCGTCGGTGATATTGACGCTGTTGGCGGCCCCCACGATCACCACAACCGCAAACGGCAGGTAGAACCAGCCCAGATTGACCAGCACATCCTTGAAGATCGGCAGCGCCAACTGTCCGGCCAGGGCGCCGGGGTGATGCAGCTGCACCCACCAGCCGGCGGCCAGGGCGATGATGATGCCCAGCGCCAGGCGGGTCTTGCCCGACACGCCCTTGGTATTGTTCTGCGAAACCTTGGAATAATCGTCGGCAAAGCCGATCAGGCCAAAACCAAGCGTCACCAGCACCACCATCCAGACATAGGGGTTGTCCCAGCGCGCCCATAGCAGGGTTGCCACCAGCACCGCCCCCAGGATCAGCACCCCGCCCATTGTCGGTGTGCCGGCCTTGTCGAGGATATGGCTCTCGGGGCCGTCCTCGCGGATCGGCTGGCCGTTCTTTTGACGCCTTTTCAGAAGGTTTATCAATGGCTTGCCAAACATGAAGCCGAAGATCAGCGCGGTGAAAAAGGCCCCACCGGCGCGGAATGTAATATAGCGGAATATGTTGAGGAAGCCCCACATATCCGAATAATCGGTCAACCAATACAGCATTTGTCAGCGTCCTCGCATCTCTCGCCCCAGCGGATGGCCCAATTTGCGCAGGGCGTCAACCACCTGGCGCAGCCCCATCCCCAGCGAGCCCTTGACCAGCACCACGTCGCCGGGCCCGACAAGGGCGCCGGCATGGTCGGCCAACTCGCCCGCCTCGGCCACCCAGCGGCCCTGCTTGTCGACATCGAGACGCTGCCACAGCGCGCGCATGCGCGGGCCGACGCAATGCACCCGGTCGATACGCTCGAGCCATTCGAGATCGCCCAAAGCCGCATGCATCGCCCGCTCGTCCTCGCCCAGCTCCAACATGTCGCCCAGCACCGCCACCCGCCTGGCGCCTCGCCCCGGCGCGCTTGCGGCCAGCACTTCCAGCGCCGCCTCCATCGAGGTGGGGTTGGCATTATAGGCGTCATCAAACAGGGTGAAAGACAGCCCCTCCACCGCATCGAGCATGACTTCCTCGCGTTGGCCGCGCCCGGCATAGGGGCGCCAGTCGGCCAGGTCGCGCGCCGCCAAGGTTACATCGGCGCCAAGGGCGGCCACCACCGCCAGCACCCCGGCGCCGTTGGCGGCGAAATGGCGCCCCGGCGTGGCCAGGCGGACCAATTGGACATCCTCGGGCGTCGCTATCTGGGCGATGGTGGCATCGCCGCTCAGATCGACCCGCCGCAGGCGAAAATCACATTCAGGCGCGGCGCCGAAAGTCAGGCAGGCATGGCCTGCCGCCGCCCTGCGCAACAGCGGCGAGAACGCCAGGTCGCCATTGAACACCGCCACCCCGCCCGGCTCCAGCCCGCTGAAGATCGCCGCCTTTTCGCGCGCAATTTCCTCGACCGACTCAAAGGCTTGCAGATGCGCCGGCGCCACAATGGTCACCATCGCCACATGCGGGCGCGCCATGCGCGCCAGCGGCGCGATCTCGCCGGGATGGTTCATGCCGATCTCGATCACCGCAAAGTCGGCGTCACGCGCCATGCGCGCCAGGGTCAGCGGCACGCCCCAATGGTTGTTGTAGCTGGCCTCGGCCGCATGAACCTTGCCCTGGCGCCCCAGCACCAGGCGCAGCATTTCCTTGGTCGAGGTCTTGCCGACCGAGCCGGTCACCGCCACCACCTGCGCGCCAGTGCGCGCCCGCGCCGCACGCCCCAGCGCCTCGAGCGCGCCCAGCACGTCCGCCACCACGAGCAGCGGCGCATCCGCCGCCACGCCTTCGGGGATGTGGCTGACCAAGGCCGCGCCCGCGCCGGCAGCCAGGGCCTGAGCGACGAAATCATGGCCATCGCGCGCCGCCTTCAGCGCCACGAACAAATCGCCCGGCGCCATGGTGCGGGTGTCGATCGACACGCCCTCGACCGCCCAGTCGCCCCGCGCCTCGCCGCCAGTGGCGGCCGCCGCTTCCCGTGCCGTCCACAGGCTCATGGCAGGCGCCCTTC